>CAZDPF010000007.1:2816-16629 GCA_964507215.1 uncultured Chryseobacterium sp.
GCTGGTATTGATGTCGGCAGAAATCACCGCCCGGCTCATTCAAGAAGATCATCCGCATGGCTAAATGGCGTTCGGCACAATGGGCAGTTTTTGTCTTGCTAGTCTTTCATTTGGTGGGCTTCCTGGGCATCAGCAGCCAGTATCAATCGCTCTTTCTGCGCCTTACGCCTTTCAATTTGCTACTTACCGCAGGTCTCTTGTTTTGGCAGCAACTCACAGAACGCAAGGCCCTGAGGAATTTCTTTGTTTTTGCACTTCTCATCGGATTCATCGCAGAGATGATAGGCGTTCAAACCGGATTCCCTTTTGGTGATTATCAATATGGCGATGCCTTAGGACCCAAAGTTTGGGGTACGCCTTTGGTAATTGGCGTCAATTGGTTCATAGTAGCCATAGGTGCTCGGTCGCTCGCAGAGCGCTTGTTTCGCATCCGGGCTTTTCAAATTTTTGGGGCAGCGCTGTTGATGGTTGGCCTTGATTTTTTGATTGAACCGGTGGCTATTCAGATTGATTTCTGGTCGTGGAGTGGGGGAAGCATCCCTTGGCAGAATTACGCTGGTTGGCTTGGTCTAGGACTTCTCATGCAGGGGGCTTATTTCTATTGGATTCCCAAAACAGAGAACCCTTTGGCACTTCCGGTGTTAGGAGTGCAAACACTGTTTTTTACTGCCTTACTTTTGACCTTGTGAGTACTACTGCTTGGATCGCCACTATAGTCGCTACCTTCTTCTTCATGGAGTTCGTGGCCTGGTTCACCCACAAATTTGTGATGCATGGTTTTCTGTGGGGAGTACACAAAGACCATCATGTAAAAGAGCCGGGTTTCTTGGAAAAGAACGATCTCTTCTTTCTCATTTTCGCCGTTCCCAGTTGGTTGTGCATTATGCTAGGTATGATTTACCAGATGGAAATTCCCCAGGCCATCGGCTTTGGAATAGCCGCTTATGGATTTGCCTATTTTGTGGTGCATGAGGTGTTTATTCATCAGCGCATCAAGTGGTTGCGGCATACCGATAACTTGTATTTCCGCGCCATTCGCAGGGCACATAAGATGCACCATAAACATTTGGGGAAAGAAGATGGAGAGAGCTTTGGTATGTTGCTCATCCACCCGAAGTACATCCGTGCTGAGCGCAAGGCCCAAGCAAAGCGAAAGGCCTGAACATGCAAGAGCGATGGCTTTATCTGACACTTGATCTTTTTACGCTGTCTGTTCCTTTGATCAGAAGCTTTGAACCGCGAATAGCCTACGCCAAGAGCTTTTCTTCTTTATTCAAAGCTGTGGCCCTTACGGCGGTATTATTTATTCCGTGGGACGTGCTCTTTACCGCCAACGCTTATTGGGGTTTCAATCAACGTTATCATCTGGATTTCCATCTCTTGGGGCTGCCCATCGAAGAGTGGTTGTTTTTTGTGGTCGTTCCCTTTAGCTGCATCTTTATTTACCGCGTGATCAACTATTTTTTGCCTGATGAGCCACCGCTTTTCTTCCATCAGGCCTTGCCCAAGTTCTTGGTATGGTTCCCTTTGGGAGTGGCTTTTTTGAATTTTGGAAGATGGTACACCTTCACCACTTTTCTCTTTTTGGGCGTGGCGATGGGCCTTTGTGTGTATTGGTGGAAAGTACACTGGATGGGGAAGTTCCTCCGGGCTTATCTGGTGATTTTATTTCCATTCTTGCTGGTCAATGGGGTGTTGACCGGAAGTTGGATAGAGGAGGAGGTAGTTTGGTACAATGATGCGATGAATCTCGGCAAGCGCATAGGCACTATTCCCATGGAAGATGCCTTTTATGGGATGCTCTTGATTTTAATGAATGTGGGATTCTATGAATTCTTTGAATCAAAGCGAAAGGCGCGCTTGAACCAGATGTAAATCGGGTCTAATTGCCGATATGTCCAATTGCTTATGTCAAAAAGTTGGACATCTCTTTCGCTGAGCCCGCTCTTCAACCAATGCGTTTCAAAACGTGCTTTAACATCTTGGTAAAGAGTGATTTCATGTTTCAAAATCGATTGAGCCAAAGCGCGCTCCTCTTCAGAAATCTTGGGTTTGTTCGGACGTTCATTGGCGCGGTGATACACCGGACTGCGCGGCCAATCTAAAATTTGATGCATCAGCAGCAAGGCTTTGTCAAATTGCTCCATTGGCGCCAATAGTGCAAAGTGGTGCGATAGGTTTTCTCTGGCCAATTCTAGCGCTTGCTCTTCTGTGTTGTGGATGTGCTCTACGCCCGAAATAAAGCGCAACTGCAAATTGTAGCCGTACTTGTGCAGGAGGAAGCGCTCAAAGCTGTTCACTTCTGCGGGCAGCTTTCCCATTTCGATAAGAAAATGATAATGCGACCAAGCATGGCTAACGGGCTCTCGCATAAAGCCTACATACCGGCAATTGTCTGGGAGGAAATGATGAAATCCATACCGAAAATGGCCAATATAAGCTGGTGCATGACGATGGGCTGGTCCGGTTAAAACCTCCTGTGGATCATAGACTTCAATAGCTCCACCTGAAGCTCTATACTGCCGCTTCACAATTTGCCTAAAACTCGTTCCGGCAGTTTTTGGGATGTGCATGAATAACCAAGTGGCCATGGCCTAAAAGTACACTGAAGGCTTTGTTTGTGGCAGCGTGGTGATGTTTGAAAGAACTGTGGAAAAAAATACCAAGAACAAAGACCATCATCGCTCATTCAGATTGTAGCTTCATGCACTTATGAACCAAGAGCAATCCTCTCCCCAATACGACGAAAGCAGCATCCGTTCGCTCGACTGGAAAGAACACATCCGTCTGCGTCCGGGCATGTACATCGGTAAATTAGGCGATGGTTCCGCCCCCGATGATGGGATTTACATCCTCTTGAAAGAAGTCATCGACAACAGCATCGATGAATTTGTAATGGGAAGCGGCAAAACCATTGAGGTTAGCATACGCGACGGACAGGTAAGTGTGCGAGATTTTGGACGAGGAATTCCGTTGGGGAAGGTGATTGATTGTGTTTCTCGAATCAATACCGGGGCGAAATACGACAGCAAGGCGTTTAAAAAGTCGGTGGGCCTCAATGGCGTAGGTACCAAAGCTGTGAATGCACTGAGCGAGTACTTCCGCGTGCAATCTGTTCGCGATGGCGAAACCAAAGTGGCCGAATTTCACCAAGGAGAACTCACCCAAGACTTCCCAGTAGAACAGAGTACCCAGCGAAAAGGAACCAAAGTGAGCTTTGTTCCCGATCGCAGCATTTTCAGAAACTTCGAATTCGTTGATGAATACGTAGAACGCCTACTCTGGAACTATGTCTACCTCAATAGAGGATTGACCATCATTTACAATGGTCAAAAGTTCTATTCAGAAAATGGCCTGAAAGACTTGCTCGCCGCGCAGATTGACATTCCGGTCATTCACGATACCATTCATTTGCAAAGTGATGACATTGAAGTGGCCATCACCCATGCCGATCGCTCGCAAAGTGACCAATACCACAGTTTTGTAAACGGACAACATACTACCCAAGGCGGTACGCATCAAACGGCTATTCGCGAAGCTTTGGTGAAAACCTTGCGCGAATTCTACAACAAGAACTACGACGCTTCCGACATCCGGCAGAGCGTAATTGTGGCCATTAGCCTCAAAGTGATTGAACCAGTGTTTGAATCACAAACCAAAACCAAACTGGGCTCTACTGATATGGGTCCTGGTTTGACCAGCATCCGGAGTTTCGTGATGGATTTTCTCAAAACCCATCTCGACAACTACTTGCACCGGAACCAAGAGGTGGCTGAAATTATTCAAAGGAAGATTCTGAGGGCCGAAAAGGAACGCAAAGAGCTGGCCGGCATACAGAAATTGGCCCGCGAACGCGCGAAGAAAGCCAGCTTACACAACAAAAAGCTGCGCGATTGTAGGCAGCATTACAACGACCAGAAAAGTGAAGAGCGCCTAGATACCACCTTGTTCATCACAGAGGGAGATTCTGCTTCTGGGTCTATCACCAAATCGAGAAATGTGAACACCCAAGCGGTTTTTAGCCTGAAAGGTAAACCCTTGAACAGTTACGGCCTCACCAAAAAGGTGGTGTACGAAAACGAGGAATTCAATCTGCTTCAAGCGGCCTTGAATATAGAAGACGGACTAGAAAATCTTCGCTACAACAAAGTGGTGGTGGCCACAGATGCCGATGTAGATGGCATGCACATTCGACTGTTGTTAATCACCTTCTTCTTGCAGTTTTTCCCAGAGTTGGTAAAAGAAGGGCACCTGTACATACTTCAGACCCCGCTATTTAGGGTGCGCAACAAAACCAAAACCCACTATTGCTATTCTGAAGAAGAAAAACGGTCGGCCCTGATGCAGTTGGGAACCAAAGCAGAAATAACCCGCTTCAAAGGACTGGGTGAAATATCTCCTGATGAATTCCGCCATTTCATTGGCAAAGACATCAGGTTGGAACCCGTACTTTTGGGCAAGGATCAAACCATTGATGATCTGTTGGCTTTCTACATGGGCAAAAACACCCCCGACAGGCAGCAATTCATCATCGAGAATCTTCGGGTAGAAAAAGACATCATTCAGGAATTAGAGGAGGCATGAGGCTACACAATAAACAACGCTACTCACTTTTCAAGTTGTTCTACCTTCTCCTAGTGCTCACCATTTTTTTTGATACCGTGAGAGCCAGTCTTGACGGTTCATTTGGAGAACTGCCTATGCTGAGTCCATTTATCATGGCTATTGGCATATTCTTGGCTTACAGGGGCTTACCGATCTTTGAGTTTGACTCAGATGGCGAGGTGCTCATCATCACCTCCAAAGAGCCCTTCTTACAACCTTTGGGCACTTTGTTTGTCAAACATTCTGAATTTCCCAAAAGAAAATTGCGCGGTTATCGAATCACGCGCTTTCCCTTTAGAAGAATGCTCATCATCACCATTGATAGCAAAGACGGTACGCATAAGAAAATGAAATTTCCGATGAGCTATCTGCGCAAAGCAGAAGTACAAGATGTGGAACGCTCGCTCAAAAGGGTGTTGAAGCGAATAGAAAACAACGACGAAGTTGATGGATGAGGAAATGCCGGAAGGCATCCCCAGCGATAATGAGCTAGCCGAAGAGAAAAAAGGCTCGCGCATCATTCGGGTATCCGGGATGTACCAAGATTACTTCTTGGACTATGCCTCGTACGTGATTCTAGAACGGGCCGTTCCTGCATTGGAAGATGGACTCAAGCCAGTTCAACGCAGATTGCTTCATGCCATGGATGACCTGCACGATGGCAGGTACCACAAAGTGGCCAATCTCATTGGGCATACCATGAAGTACCATCCCCATGGTGACGCCTCTATTGGCGATGCCCTGGTGCAACTGGGTCAAAAAGATCTGCTCATCGATTGCCAAGGCAACTGGGGAAACATTCTCACGGGTGATTCAGCGGCCGCTCCTCGATACATCGAAGCCAGACTCACGGCTTTTGCAAGAGAAGTGGTGTATCAACCCAAAGTAACCTCTTGGCAGTCGTCTTACGACGGCAGAAACAAAGAGCCCATCACCCTGCCGGTTCGCTTTCCATTGCTCTTGGCCCAAGGAGTAGAAGGCATTGCCGTTGGATTGTCTACACGCATACTTCCCCACAACTTCAATGAACTCATTGATGCGTCTATCGCCCATCTGAGAGGAAAGAAGTTTGAGCTCTTCCCCGATTTCCCCACCGGAGGATTGGCAGATGTTTCGGCTTACAACGATGGACTAAAAGGGGGGAAAGTGCGTGTGCGGGCCCGTATTCAAGACAATGGAAACCGCACCTTAAGCATTTCAGAAGTTCCTTTTGGCACCACTACGGGAAGTTTGATAGAATCGATTTTGAAAGCCAACGACAAAGGCAAAATCAAAATCAAGAAAATTGAAGACAATACGGCCAGCCAAGTAGAAATACTCATTCATCTGCCCAGCGGCGTTTCGGTAGACAAGAGCATAGATGCCTTGTATGCCTTTACCGATTGCGAGGTGAGTATTTCGCCTCTGGCCTGTGTGGTCTACCAAGACAAGCCTGTGTTTATAGGCGTAAGCGAAATTCTGCGGCAGAATACAGATTACACGGTTGAACTTCTTCGCAACGAGCTTCAAATCAAACTGGCAGAACTTCAAGAGCAATGGCACTTCTCCAGCCTCGAACGCATCTTCATCAGAGAACGCATATACCGAGACATTGAAGAAGCTACTTCATGGGAAGAAGTCATTCACAACATACGGGTAGGCCTAGAACCGTTTATCGGTCAACTGCTTAGAGAAGTTACAGACGAAGACATTGTTCGGCTCACGGAAATCCGCATCAAGCGCATCACCAAGTTCGATGCTACGAAAGCAGATGAACACATCCTCAAACTAGAAGGGGAAATGGAGGAGGTGAAAAATCACCTCGCCCACATTATTGATTATGCAGTCAATTGGTACAAAAATCTTCGCAAGAAATACGGCAGCGACAAAGAGCGTAAAACCGAACTCAGACCTTTTGACGATATCGAAGCCACCCGCGTGGCCATGGCCAATGTGAAACTCTATGTAAATAGGGAAGAGGGATTTATTGGCACGGGATTGCGAAAAGACGAGTATTTATTTGATTGCTCTGATATTGATGATGTTATCGTCTTCCGACAAGATGGAAAGATGATGGTCACCAAAGTGGATCAAAAGACCTTTGTGGGCAAAGAAATCTTGCACGCAGAAGTGTTTAAGAAAGGGGATGAGCGAACGGTCTACAATATGATCTATCTGGATGGCGCCAGCGGCCGGGCATTCATGAAGCGCTTTCTTCCGGGAGGCATCACCCGCGATCGGGAATATGATCTCACCACAGGAACTCCTAAAAGTAGAGTCCTCTATTTCACCGCAAACCCCAATGGCGAAGCAGAAGTAGTAACGGTGCACCTGCGGGCTTTGCAAAAACTCAAGAAGCTCAAGTTCGACATCGATTTTGCCGAATTAGCCATCAAAGGGCGCTCCGCCAAAGGCAATTTGGTGACGCGCTACCCCATTAAGAAAATTGAACTCAAAGAAGAGGGCATTTCCACCTTAGGCGCCCGAAAGATTTGGCACGATGAAACCGTCAATCGCCTGAACGACGAGGGGAGAGGGCAGCTCATCGGCAGCTTTAAAGGCGATGACAAAATTGTGGAAATCAATAAAAAAGGACAATATCGCCTCTTGGGTTTTGATCTTTCCACCCATTTAGAAGATGATTGGGTCACCCTCAGGAAATGGAACCCCGATGAAGTGTACAACTTGGTCTACTTTGATGGAGAAAAACAGCGGCATTATCTCAAGCGCTTCCAAGCCGAAGACCTGCGAAAGCCAGAGTTGATTATCTCTGAGGGCGAACTTTCAGAAGTATTGTGGGTGTCTACCCATCCTGAACTAGCAGTGGAACTGGTCTTTAAAAAAGAACGTGGCAAAGAGCAACGGCCCAACGAAACCTTGCAGGTTGAAGAGTTTATCGCCGTGAAGGGCATAAAAGCCAAAGGCAAACAGCTCAGTGCCTATGAACTCAAAGAAATTTTGGCCATTGCGCCTGAAATACCCGAAGAAGAAATGGAAGAAGAATCTACTCCAACAGATTCACCTCCATTGGAAATTGATGAGCAAGGCCAGATAACCTTGGAACTTTGATTCAAACAACCGCTTGACTATTAGGTCATAGCCTTAGAAAAATCGTGATGAAAAAGAGCATACTCGCGGCCTTGGTCGTACTCAGCTGGGCACTATCTGCTCAAGATAGTTTGAATATCAATAAAATAGGTCGTTACGACTACGGCAATATTGTGGGTTCAGACATTTGGGGCTACACAGCTCCCGATGGCAGTGAATACGCTTTGATGGGATTGCGCAATGGTTTGAGCATTGTCAATATCACCCAAACCCCTGCACTGAACGAGGTATTGCGCATTTCAGGGGTTCCCTCGGTTTGGAGAGACATTAAAACCTGGGGCCATCATGCGTACATCACCCACGATCAAACCTTGATTCCATCGATCATGCCGGCACAAGGGGTGCTCATTGTGAATATGGATAGTATAGAATTGGGCAGAACGCCTACTTATCACAATCTTTTCTTGCCCTTTATTGAACCCAATACCAATACAGCCGATTCTATCAGAACCTGTCACAATTTGTACATAGACGAAAATGGCATCATGTACCTTTTTGGTTGCAACTTTCCACAGTCTGGCGTAGCGGTTCTTTATGACGTGGCAAGCAATCCAGACACGCCTGTTTTTCTCGGTACTTGGGGTGAACACTATCTACACGATGGCATGGCGCGTGGCGATACCCTTTGGGGCAGTGCGGTTTATGCCGGAGAGTTCTATGCCATTGATGTGAGCAATAAGGCCAATCCGCAAACCATGGCCAGCTTTCCCACCAGCAGCGCTTTTACACACAACTGTTGGATTTCAGACGACAATAAAACCTTGTTTACTACAGACGAAGTACCCGAGGCTTATATAGGCGCTTATGATGTGGCCGACTTCAATAACATTACCGAGATTGACTTGATTCAATCGAGCTTAGATTCCCTGGCCATTCCGCATAACACCCATGTTTACAACGACTTTCTGGTGACCAGTTACTATACTTCCGGATTGCAAATTGTAGACGCCAATGTTCCAGATATCTTGGTGGAAGTGGGCTATTATGATACGTCTCCTTTTGGCTTCTCTTCTAGTTTCCAAGGGGCATGGGGCGCTTATCCCTACTTCCCTTCAGGAAAAATTGCCGTTTCGGATATGGAAGAAGGTTTATTTGTCTTGAGTTCAGATTACCCGAGGGCTTCCTATTGGCGTGGTGTGGTGGTGAACGGATTGACCAATGCGCCCATTATTGGCGCCAGTTTGCAAGAACAAAATGGTCTTTTCAGAGGAAACTCCAATATCAATGGCCGTTTTAAATGGGGGGGTCTGGCCGATTCTATTCTTGTGGAAGTGCAAGCCAATGGTTTCAATACGGCCATTCAAAACATCGATTTGATTTCCGGAGTGGTGAAACGCGATACCATTTATATGTTTCCATTGGGTTTTGGTTTGACCGAAAACCATCCTAATCAGTTTCGCATTTTCCCCAATCCTTCAGCCGATGGACAAATAACCATTGACGGTCTGCGAGGTAATACAGAGTGGTTGAAAATATTGGACTTACAAGGACGTGTATTGATCGAACGAAATGTGTTGGGTATAGCTGGAAGCCTCTCGCTCCAACCTCAATTGCCCGCTGGCACCTACCTCATTCAACTGAGTGATACCCAAGGTAGAAAGTATTCCTATAGACAGGTGCTTTTCTAAAGGCCATTCCCAATGGATTGCACTACTTTAGGGAAGCATTAAAATTTTGTCGTGTCTCAACCGTCTGAATGGCATACCGTGCTGGTAGTATTGCAATATGTGCTCTTCGCTTTTTTTGCTTTACAAGTAGCCTACCTCTTTATTTTCAGTGTTTTTAGCATCGGCAAGTATCGCCCGAGCTTGAAAAAAGGTCCCGAGCATCGATTTGCCGTTTTAGTACCCGGCTACAAAGAAGATCAGATTATTATTGAGACTGCCCGAGTGGCGCTGGAGCAAGATTATCCGAAAGACAAGTTCAGGGTCTTGATTTTGGCTGATCAATTCAAGCCGGAGACGGTAGCTGAAATTCGCAGTTTGGGTGCTGAAGTGTTAGAAGTAAAATTTGAGCATTCCACCAAGGCGAAATCACTCAATGAAGGCTTAAAATATCTCGCAGCAGATTCCCCTGATGCCGTAGTCATTCTGGATGCCGATAATTTGATGATGCCCGGTTTTTTGCGGCAGGTTTCAGAGGCCATGCACGCCGGATTTCAAGTGGTGCAAGGCCATCGGACCGCTAAGAATACCCAAACCCCCTTTGCTACCCTTGATGCGGCCAACGAAGAAGTAGGCAATTCCATCTTCCGCAAAGGCCATAGGAAGCTCGGTTTGCCTTCGGCATTAATTGGGTCAGGGATGGGCTTTGAATTTGCGCTTTTTGTGGATCTGATGGCTGATATTCATGATGTTTCAGGAGAGGATAAGCTGCTAGAGCTCAAATTGATGGATCAAGGCATCAACATCGAATACCTCCCGGAAGCCTTGGTGCTGGATGAAAAAGTGGCCAACACCACCAATTTTAGCAAACAAAGAACCCGATGGGTGGGCGTTCAATTGTATTATCTCCGCCATTATTTCTTCAAAGGATTGCTCCATTTTTTCCGCACAGGCAATTTCTCTTACTTCGATAAAGTAGTACAGTTTGCCTTGGTTTCGAAGGTGTTGATGATAGGTATTCTCCTACCAATTGGCCTTTTGGATGTGATATTCGGTTTTGTTGCCCCTTGGGATGTGCTTGGTGCCTTCATGGCCCTTTCCATGTTATTGGCCGTGCCAAGAAAGATGTACAATAGAAAGCTGATTTCTGCCGTCTTTCAATTACCTGGTGCATTTTTGGGCATGATCCGCGCCATTGCCCGCATTGACCGCAATACGGCGAAACGCTTTGAGGTTACTGAAAAAACGGTAACCGGAACGAAGCACTAAGCTCAGGAATCTTTGAGCTTCTTTGGATTGGCATTTCCAGAGAGAAACTGACCAACCAAAAGGGCTACCAAGATGGTGAGATAAAGTTGCCCGATGAGCGTGTGCAACACGACCACAGATTTTGCTGGAGGCGTTTGCGGTAGAATGTCGCCGAAACCTACTGTTGTAATCGACACAAAGCTGAAATAGAAATAATCATAGTTGTGTAGTTGGGGTTCTGTGGTACTAAAAGAATAGGGGTAGACCAAATCCAGCAAATTCATCCACAACGCTCCTAGAATTCCAATAATCAAGTAGCCGGCAATAGAACCGAAGATGATTCCAACATTGACCTCCTTCGATTTGATAATAGTAGAAAGTAAGGTCACGGCTAAAAAGTTGAAGAATACCACCGCCGTAATGGTAAATACGAGGTAAAGCTCATAATTCTCGCTATGCAAACCTGTTCTTGCCCAAAGACTGATGAAGGCCAAGATGCCCAAGGGCGCACCTATATAGCGTTGCATTTTGCTCTCAGAGGAAGTCCAAATAAAACCCGCTATCACTATTCCTGAAAAGCAGATGGCGAAAACCCATTCTGTAAGATCAACTCCTATAACAATAGAAAAAGCAGGCATTACTACAGTAGCCAACAGCGACAGAAAAAGAATAATAAAGCGATTGTCTCTATGGAGGTATTTCCTTCGGAACGACATGCGATTTTCTCTTTTACTTATCGATCTTGATTTCCATCTCCTTCAAAAAAAGCGCTGAGGGCCATCCGGAGTCCCTTGACCACTAGAAAAACAGCAATCAGCATCAGGGAAATGGAAACAATAGTCCAAGTGTATTCACCAGTTTTAATTCCAGCGGCTCCTTTCCAAAAGAAGAGGCTTGGACCTGAAAAGATGAAAGGAAAGGCAAAGGCCATATAGTACAAGCCTTTTACCAGTTTTTCTTTATCCGTGGCCATAGGCGATAAGTGCTTTTCGAACGCTTCCATGAAGATGCAATGCCTCTTGAGCAGTGGCATGGTCTAAACCGCTTATTTGCATAATCATGCGCGTTCCTCGTTCAACCAATTTATTGTTCGTGAGTTGCATATCCACCATCTTATTGCCCTTAATCCTCCCAAGGCCTATCATGGTGGTGGTGCTGAGCATGTTCAAGACCATCTTTTGGGCAGTACCTGCCTTCATGCGCGTAGAACCCGTCACGAATTCTGGTCCGGTAATAACTTCTATTGGGTATTCAACCAATTGTGATAAAGCGGAAGAAGAATTGCAGCTAATACCGCCAGTGATGAGACCTTGCTTTCGGGCTTCTTGAACAGCCCCTAAAACATAAGGCGTTCTTCCTGAAGCGGTGATGCCTACAACCACATCACCTGTTGAGGCACCCGCATCCAACAAATCAAGAAATCCTTGATGGGTATCATCTTCAGCGCCTTCCACTGCTTTTCTGATTGCGCCATCGCCCCCTGCAATGATGCCGGTGACCAATTCATGCGGCACACCATAGGTTGGCGGACATTCAGAAGCGTCTAAAATACCCAATCGACCAGAAGTTCCTGCGCCGATGTAGAAAAGACGTCCGCCCGCTTTGAGTTGTTGAATGGTGGCATTCACCAGGGCTTCAATCTGCGGTAAAGCCTGGTAAACCAAATGGCTGAGGGTGGCATCTTCTGAATGAATTCGTTCCAACAGATCCCGGGTGCTGCGCTCTTCGAGTTGATCGTGTCGAGACGATGATTCAGTTCCAAGTAAATCGCTCATGCTTTCTCCAGTAAGGCCATAAAATATCCGTCACTTCCGTGGGTAGGGACAATGCTTTCTTGTTGAATCAATTGAAAGTCGGGCGCATCTGCTAAAAACGCTTGAACCTGCCATTGGTTTTCGCTTGGCAAGATGCTGCAAGTGGCATAGACCATTTTGCCGCCAGATTTGAGCATGCCGCTATACGATCGGAGAATTTCAGCCTGGGTTTGAAGAACATTTTCCAAGTATTCAGGCTTCAGTTTCCATTTGGTGTCGGGTTTGCGCTTAATCACTCCTGTTCCACTGCAAGGAACATCCAGTAACAAGCGGTCAGCGCTATTGTGCAATTCTTTCAAGGCGGCCACATTGACCAAGCGCGTTTGAATGATGTCTACGCCTTGTCTTTTGGCCCGCTTTTCCAATTCTGCAAGCTTGCGGGCTTCCACATCCATTGAAATCATCTGACCTGAATTGTCCATGAGGGCCGCCAGGTGCAAACTTTTGCCTCCTGCACCTGCACAGGCATCTATCACAGTCATTCCTTGTTGCGCATCCAAAAGCGGAGCAATTTGCTGTGATCCACCATCTTGTACTTCAAACCATCCCTTCTGAAAAACACCCAATCGTTGGGTGGCCACCCTTTGGTCTAAGAGCACCCCTACATCATTCCAAGGCAAAGCTTGCGGCTGTAATCCTTCGTTTTCCAGTGCACTTATCAAAGCCGCTCGATTGGTACGCAATGTATTGGTGCGCAGTACCAAAGCAGCCTCTCGGTTCATCTCTACCGCGATAGACTCCCAGTGCTCACCAATCTCTTCAGCTGCGCGCTGTGAGAGCCATTCTGGGTAACTCTCTCTTAACGGCAGAGGCCAATTCTCAATTTGATCGAAGGGTGGAGGAGTTTCCTCTTGAAAATCGTCCCATTCTGGCAAACTCAATCCACGCCACAAGGCGTATACATGAAAAAGCTTCCAAAGGCTTTTGCGCTTCAGTTTGGGATCTTCTTGCATCAACGACCATAAAAGCCGCCAATTCCTTACAATGGTGTAGGTATGCTCTGCTACAAAAGCCCGATCTCGTTTGCCCCATTGTTTGCGTTGCCGAAAGAGCTGTTCCAGCACCTTGTCGGCATAGAGATCTTTACCGAAGCTCCATTCCAGCGCTTCCAGCACACCGGCTACTAAGTTCCGGTGCATCGGGGTCAATGTGCTTGAGGAAAACCGGCGGGATTCGCCTCGTGCATCATTTCTAGGCAGCAGTCTACCAAATCTTCTGCTGAAGGTTTAGAGAAATAGTCGCCATCAGAACCATAAGCCGGACGATGGTCTTTGCTGCACAGGGTTTTAGGAGCGCTATCGAGGTAGCGATACCCCCCCTGAACTTCCAGTACTTGTTGCATCATAAAGGCTGTTGCACCACCTGGCACATCTTCATCAAAGAAGATCACGCGATTGGTGTTTTTTAAATGCGCTACAATCTGGTGCGAAAGGTCAAAAGGCAGAAGACTTTGAA
>CAZDPF010000007.1:16729-28884 GCA_964507215.1 uncultured Chryseobacterium sp.
TTTTTTAAATGCGCTACAATCTGGTGCGAAAGGTCAAAAGGCAGAAGACTTTGAACATCAATCACCTCTATTTCAATGCCCAAGTCGTGAAGCTGCTGGGCGGCATCTAAGGCAATTCGGCAATTAGAACCATAGGTGACTACGGTGATGTCTTTTCCTTCTCTAATGCACTCCACTACGCCGAGAGGTGTGCGGAGTTCCGCCAGATTATCTGGAATGCGTTCTTTGAGGCGATAGCCATTCAGGCATTCGATGATCAAGCCGGGTTCATCGCTATCGAGCAAAGTATTATAGAAGCCTGCTGCTCGGGTCATGTCTCTAGGTACCAGCACATGCACTCCGCGAACGAGGTTGATGATGCCGCCCATTGGAGAGCCGCTGTGCCAAATACCTTCTAGGCGATGGCCGCGTGTACGAATGACAACTGGCGCCTTCTGCCGCCCATTGGTACGGTATTGCACCGTAGCCAAATCGTCACTCATTATTTGCAAGGCGTAGAGAAGGTAGTCGAGGTATTGAATTTCAGCAATCGGACGTAAGCCGCGCATGGCCATTCCGATGCCTTGACCGAGGATGGTGGCCTCCCGAATGCCCGTATCTGCTACGCGATGCTCGCCATGCTTGGCCTGCAGGCCTTCCAAACCTTGGTTGACATCGCCAATTTTACCTGAATCTTCCCCAAAAATCAAAACCTCAGGTCGTTCTTCTAAAAGACGATCGAAATTTTCTCGAAGCACGATACGCGCATCTACCACTGGCGAATCATCAGAGTATACAGGAGCTACACCCTCGATGCGAAGGGCGCTTTTGGCACTTTCACTGAAGAGATGGCTCGAATAGCGCAATTCATTCTCATCGATTCGCTCTTTCAGCCAATTCACAAGAAGCTGCCTTTCATCAATGGCTTGTCCGGAGGTGGCATGCAAAGCCCTGCGAACCAAACTCAGAATATCTCTTCTCAAAGGTTCGGCACTGCCTTCTAAAGCCCTCATTTGTGCTTGTAGGCCTTCGTTCAATGGCAACTTTTGCAAAAGGCCTACAGCCTGATTTTTCTCTTCTAAAATGGGGTCGAGGTAGGCCTTCCAAGCGGCAGCTTTGGCCTGGCGAACAGTCTTTTTGGCTTCTTTTTCCAAGGCATCGAGCTCCTCTGGAGTGGCCACTTCAGCCGCTTCCATCCACTCGCGCATTTTCACAATACAATCAAAATCAGCTTCCCATTTCAGACGCTGTTCATTCTTGTAGCGCTCATGAGAACCCGAAGTAGAATGGCCTTGTGGCTGGGTCATTTCCCTTACGTGAATAAGCACCGGAATGTGCTTTTCTCTGGCCACTCTTTCGGCTTTTTCATAGGCGGTAACCAAGCCTTGGTAATCCCATCCTTTGG
The DNA here is from genome assembly GCA_964507215.1 of uncultured Chryseobacterium sp. Taxonomy (GTDB): domain Bacteria; phylum Bacteroidota; class Bacteroidia; order Flavobacteriales; family Schleiferiaceae; genus RFXV01. The sequence goes on from CAZDPF010000007.1 coordinate 18,114, forward strand.
CTTGAATGATTTCGTAGCCTTCTCCTTTTTCATCGCGCTGCAAGCCTTTCAAGAGCTCAGAAATATTCTCTTTGGTGGTCTGATGACGGGCGTGAACAGAGATTCCATAGTCATCATCCCAAATGGAGATCACCATGGGCACTTGAAGTACACCGGCAGCATTGATGGTTTCAAAAAACAATCCTTCTGAGGTAGACGCATTGCCAATGGTTCCCCACGCGATTTCTTGTCCTTCTTTGGAGAAGTATTGATCAGGATCAGCCGCGGGTAGTTCGCGGTATATTTTAGATGCTTGTGCCAAGCCGAGCAAGCGCGGCATTTGTCCGGCAGTGGGGGAGATGTCTGCAGAAGAATTCTTTTGCTCGCTCAACTTCTTCCATTCACCCGCTTCATTGAGGCTTTGGGTGGCGAAGTGGCCATTCATTTGTCTGCCGGAACTGGCCGGTTCATGCAAAGGATTGGTATCGGCGTAAAGGCTAGCAAAAAACTCTTGAATGCTGAGGGCGCCAATGGCCATCATAAAAGTTTGGTCGCGGTAGTAGCCAGAGCGAAAATCACCAGGGCGGAATACCTTGGCCCATGCGATTTGAGCGATCTCTTTGCCATCGCCAAAAATGCCAAACTTGGCCTTTCCGGTGAGCACTTCCCTGCGTCCGAGTAAACTGGTTTCTCTGCTTTCTATAGCGAGGCGATAATCATCGAGCACGATCTGCTTCACTTCGTCCAGTGAGAGCTCCTCTTTCAGGGCGTTTTTCAGCTTCATAAGATGTACTTTCGGGGGTGTTGCAAAAGTAGTGAATCATCAGGCGGTCACAGGGGAAAGCGACAGCTTGATATGAACCATTGATTATGAAAATCCAGATCATCAACGGAGCCAACCTCAACCTGCTTGGGAAGCGAGAGCCACACATTTACGGAGCGGCATCTTTTGAGGCCTATTTTGAAACCTTACAATCTGATTATCCTTCCATCGGACTCTTTCATTATCAGAGCAATATAGAAGGGGAAATCATTAATAAAATTCAGCAAATCGGTTACGATTTCGACTACTTGCTGCTCAATGCCGGAGGCTATACCCACACCTCTGTAAGCATTGCCGATGCGCTCTCTGCGGTGCCAATTACTGCCATTGAAGTGCACATCAGTAACATTTTCGCCCGAGAAACCTACCGTCATACTTCGGTCATCGCTCCTCGATGCAAAGGCAGTATCAGCGGTTTTGGATTGTTGAGTTACAAATTGGCCATAGAGGCCTGTTTGTTCATGGAATCGCAAAAGACTCAGTGAAGCAATTTCTCTGGTTTTAACTGGGAGAACTTCTTTTTCCCCTTTATGAAAAAGGCCATGGCCACAGAACCTCGGTAGACGTCTCGAAGAGGCCAAACTCGAGGTAGATGCTGCAGTGATTTCCTTCGGTGGTGCAGCTGCCGGTAATGTCTGTAAAAGCTAAAATGCGCCCTGATCACAGCAATAGTATGGGCGGGCTTTCCTTGAACCATGAAGAGCACGCCAGCCAGTCCATCCATCACCAAACGAGCGAAAATCACCGGCCATAACCAACCCCAAGGGAGGTTTTTGAAAAGCACAAATAGATTATTTCTGAAGTTGTAATAGGTCTTCTTGGGATTGAGATTGCTCAGCGTTCCTCCGCCAACATGGTAAACCACAGACTCATGGGTATAGGCCACTTTCCAACCATTGCGTCGCATGCGCCAACACAGGTCGATTTCTTCAAAATGAGCAAAAAACAGGGGGTCCAACTCGCCCGCTTCGAGAAACATCTTTCGCCGAACGGCCAAACAAGCCCCGCTGGCCCAAAAAATCTCTGAGTCTTTGTCGTATTGCCCTTCATCTTTCTCCAACTCTTGAAAAATGCGGCCACGGCAGAATGGGAAACCCAACCAATCAATGAATCCTCCGGCACCTCCGGCATATTCAAAGAACTGCCGCTGCTTTTGATCGAGAATTTTGGGTTGTAAAGCGGCCAAATTCTCATCGGCATTGAAGCGTTCTACCAATGGGTTCAACCAACCAGGGGTGACTTCTACATCTGAATTGAGCAAAACTACCAACTCTTCGCGTAGTTGTTCCATGCCATAATTATAGCCACCGGTATAGCCTGAATTGTGGGGATTGCGAATGATACGAACCTCAGGATGGGCTTCACTTACATAGCGAACAGATTCGTCTGAAGAGGCATTGTCAATAACGTAGACTTGCCCCAAGTTTCTACTGTTATTTACTACATCGCCAAGAAATAGCTGTAACCAATGAAGGCCATTGTAGTTCAGAATGGCTACTGCCACTTTGGGTTGTTCCATATTAGCGCTTCCGATGCTTCCAACGCTTGTGAGACCACAGCCAATCAGCTGGCTTTTGCCGAATTTCTTCTTCCAACCACTGCACATGCGTGTCAGTGATGGCATGCATAGGCATTGATTGCGGATGATCTGTTAACAAGCGCGCACGAAGATGGTAAAATCCACGACTTTTCCGTTCGGCATACAGAAAAACCACTGCCAGATCCATTTTGCGCGCCAAATTTTCTACTCCTAAGTGCACTGGGGTTTGCTGCCCAAAGAAGTTTGTGAAGTACTTGAGCCGATCGGCACTCGGACTTTGATCGGCCATGAAAATATAGGCGGCATCTTTCACTGGATTATTGAGCATGAAGGGATAGGTCTCCGCCATTGGAAATAATTGCAGGCCAAACTGCTCCCTGATACGCACTACCGTTTGTCCGAAACAGGCATTGCTCAGCGGATGATAAACGGCGAAGGTTGACTGCGGAATGAGCAGCGGCAGTCCCATGGCCATCCATTCGAAGTTGGTGTAATGGCCCCAAACTATCATAACGCCGCGCTGTTGGGCTTGCAATCGCTCAAAGACTTCTGGATTTTTCAAGACCAATCGTTGCCTGATTTCCTTTTCACTGAGATGAAGGCTTTTGACAGATTCCAGAATCAAATCTGTGAAGTGGAAATAAAAATCTCTGGCCACTTTCTTTCGCTGCGCGGGTGTCCAATCCGGAAAGGCCAAGGTTAAATTGTTGAGAACAACTTCTCTTCTATATCGAACAATGTGAAACGTAAAAGCCGCCAGCACATTGGACAGTCCATAGAGTAGGGGGAAAGGAAGCCTAGCGAGTAATTTGAGGGGCCATAGGCCAATACGGCATGCGTTCATCGTCGGTTGACGCGGTCTATGCTGCCGCCATTGATGATGAGATTGCTGTTTGATCTACCTCCATGTTGGATAACGTCGCTACCGTTTTCGTCGATATCCATCTGTGGAAGGACCCTTCTGTTCAGCTGAATGCTCCAACGATCATTGAAGAACTCTCCCTCCGCATTGCTGTGGATTACATCATACTGATCTCCACCGCTGGCCAAGTTGGCAAAGATGAAAACCCGATTGACTTGAGGAGTTGAGCTGTTGGAATTCAATCGGTTGTATTGCCATATCTCATAAGGGTACATAGAGGGCTCATATTTGCGCTCTTCTACCAAATCAGGTGCTCCATATTGCAGATAAACGCGTCCACGATCTGTTCGATAGCCACGCAAAGCACGTGTGCCATATTTGCGGTTCATCTGCTGCACTACCTTCATATAATCTTCGTACGCTGCTTGGGTATTTAAGGGATAATATTTTTCCCAAAAGGCCGCAATAAAACGCTTTTTCTGAACGGGTGTACCATTGTCAAGGAGGTTGTCAATGGTTACACGCTCCAAGGCATCGCCAAGTGGGTGCAGCACATCCAAGAGATAGGTGAGGCTATCCACTTCTTCGAGGGGAGGGAGCCAATTCTGCCTGGCCAACATGGCCTCTTCTCCTGCGGTAAGCGCTGATTCTGCAGCAGATTGCCGATAAAACAGGGTCCGTGAAAGGGCCATTTGTTGTCCTTCTTGATCAATGATTTCTATGTTGAGAAAGTACAATCCTCTCGGGAGTTCTGCTAAATCAAATCCACTGGAAAGCGGAATAGACGATTGAGGATCAATTCGTTTGAAGCCCGAATACTGTCCTTTTATATTTCCTTCCAGATCGGTAAGGTAGTATTTGAGTAAAGAGCGACTATCGGCATGTTGATCCAAATTGTAGATTTCTGCATAGAAGCGCAGGTTGCGTGCAGATTCTGGAAATAAATAATCGCCGGAAGGTACCAATGGTTCCATTTCATCTGTGGGTTCCATCACATCGGAACTGGGGATGGTAAAAAACAAAGGCTCTGAAATAATCAAGGCTTTCTTTTCTGTATGGATGTCCACTTCGGTGGTCAGTTCTTGAATGTTTTCTGGATGGGCCAAATCGCGAACACGCAAAATCAATTGGTAATCGCCATCGTTTAGGGCATAGCGGTTTTGGGCGAGATAAGTGCCATTTATGAGTGAGCTGTCTCCAACCATGGGAGAGAGCATCCGAAAGGCATCTTGGAAAACCAAACTGTCTTCCTGCTTGAATTGCAATTCAATTAGAACGCCTCCTTGAAACTGTTGCTCTCCAATAGAGCGCGGTGTGAGGGTAGAACCATCTACTGCAAAAAGGGTGTGAAGTACCGAAATATCACCCTGTTGCTGTTGCACATAATGCACCAAAACGCGCGGCAATCGATCAGGAATTTCAGCGAACAAGGCTGTGCCGAAGACCAGAAAGAAAAAGGTAAAACGTTGGATCATATTCACAAGGGTAAAGGTACCTGAAAATCAAAACGAGGGAATGCCCTTCAAGGTTTGTCGGCTTGCGGTTCGTTCATTCCTTCCGCCTCGCTTTTCGCCACCAATGCCTATGCCCTCACGCTAGATCGTTTGGCTTCTAGTTCCAGAAGTTGATCGCGAAATGCAGCCGCTTGAATAAAATCGAGTGACTTGGCGGCTTTTTCCATTTCTTTTCGCACTTTCTCAATCGCCTTTTCCAAGCTCGCTCTATCAGAATAATTCAGGGAGACATCAGCGGCAAATCCTCCACCAGTCCCCAGTGCTTCTTCGTAGTTCTTTTTGGCTCCTGCTGCCCGTGTTTGGGCTAGAATCTGCTCTTTGCTCTTTCGAAGCGCTTGGGGTGTGAGTCCTCTTTCTGCATTGTAGGCTCTCTGCTTCTCCCGTCGCCTGTAGGTTTCATCAATGGTTTTTTGCATGCTATCGGTCACATGATCTGCATACATAATGGCCAATCCATTCACATTGCGCGCAGCCCTACCTATGGTTTGTACCAGCGACCTTTCTGAACGCAAAAAGCCTTCCTTATCAGCATCCATGATCGCTACCAAAGACACTTCGGGTAAATCCAGTCCTTCTCGCAACAGATTCACACCTATCAGCACATCAAAAAGTCCAAGGCGCAGATCACGCATGATTTCAACGCGCTCTAGGGTATCAACATCCGAATGGATGTAACGGCAGCGCACGCCAAATCGGGTGAGGTACTTGGTGAGTTCTTCCGCCATGCGCTTGGTCAAGGTAGTCACCAATATGCGCTCATCGATGTCCACGCGCTTTCGGATTTCCTCTAGGAGGTCATCGACTTGGTTTTCAGACGGGCGGACTTCAATTTGGGGGTCGAGTAAGCCGGTGGGGCGAATCAGCTGTTCTGCCACTACGCCACCCGACAATTGCAATTCATAATCTGCCGGCGTGGCACTCACATAAATTACTTGGTTTTGTAAGGTTTCAAATTCCTCAAAACGCAATGGGCGGTTGTCTAAGGCAGCGGGCAATCGAAATCCGTATTCCACCAGATTTTCCTTCCGGCTCCGGTCGCCACCATACATTGCACGCACCTGCGGTACGGTTACATGGCTCTCATCAATCACCATGAGGTAATCTTTCGGGAAGTAATCCAGCAAGCAGAAAGGGCGTTGACCGGGTTGACGTCCGTCCAAATAACGACTGTAATTCTCAATGCCAGAGCAATAGCCCAATTCCCGGATCATTTCTAAGTCGAAATTGGTGCGTTCTTCCAATCGCTTGGCTTCAAGCAGGCGCGCTTGTTTATTGAAGAAGCCCACCTGTTCCACCAAATCATCTTGAATGCGATGAATGGCTTGATTGAGCGTGTCTTTGGCTGTTACGAAAAGGTTGGCAGGAAAGATTCGAATGCTTTCAACAACCTCCAAATCATTGGGGATTTCCGGATGGAAGTGTTCAATGCGCTCAATTTCATCTCCCCAGAAATGAAACCGATAGACCAAATCTGCATAAGCGGGAAACAAATCCACCACATCACCCTTCACCCGAAAGCTTCCGCGTCCAAATTGTGCTTCGGTTCTGGAATAAAGCGCTGAAACCAATGCGTGAAGAAACTTCTGCCTCGAGATCTGCTGTCCCTGATAAACTTCTACTGTCTGCGAATAAAAAGACTCTGGATTTCCTATGCCATAGAGGCAAGAAACGGAAGCCACTACCAATACATCTCTTCGGCCCGAAAGCAGGGAAGAGGTGGTGCTCAAGCGCATCTTCTCAATCTCTTCGTTGATGGAGAGATCTTTTTCAATGTAGGTACCTGAACTGGGGATGTAGGCCTCGGGCTGGTAGTAATCGTAATAGCTCACGAAATACTCCACCGCGTTATCTGGAAAAAACTGTTTGAACTCTCCGTAAAGCTGAGCAGCCAAGGTTTTATTATGACTCAGCACCAAAGTGGGGCGCTGAACCTCTTGAATCACATTGGCGATGCTAAAGGTTTTGCCCGAACCGGTCACACCCAGCAAGGTTTGGTGGGCAATGCCCTCATCCAAGCCTTTGGCCAGCTGTTGAATGGCTTTGGGCTGATCGCCCATGGGTTGAAATTCAGCCTGTAGGCGAAATGCCATATGGTTTGCTTAGTCTTTTGCTTGACGCAGTGCTTTGAGCTGTTGCCGCAAGGTGAGAACGCGTTCTTTTTCTCGTTCAATCTTGCGCTCCACTTGTTGAATCAATGGGTTAGTGCCCTTTGAGGATCGGAAAAACTGAATATTATTCTCCAGTTGCTGAACCTCTTTTTGGGCCTCCTCCAGTTGCTTTCTGATGTGCTGCTCTTCCCGGTTGATGCCCCGTCCATCTCCCTGTTCACTCAAGGTTTCCAGTTTTTGAGCAAACTGCATTTGGGCAGCTTCTACACGCCCAATTTTCAACTTGTCAAAGCCGCTTTGCAGCACTTCCTCAAAGCGCTCATCTACCTTACTGAACTCACGAGATAGCCTTCCGATGGCCCTGTAAGCCTTGGCATGTTCAAGAAGTACTTTCTTGCTCAGTCCTTCAGATTGGGCAATCAAGGCTTCTAAAGCATCAATAGCTTGCGTCTTTTTATCAGCCAGTTCTTTCTGTTGGCCTTTGAACACTTTGCGATCTTCTTTCATGCGCTGAAAGAAGTGATCACAGGCTTGGCGGAACTCTTTCCAAACCCGGTCGCCATCTTTGCGACTAGTCAGGCCGATGTTCTTCCATTCTTCTTGTAAGCGCTTCAGCTCATTGGAAGTATCGCGCCAATTGTCGCTGTCTTTCAGCGCACGGGCTTTTTCGACCAGTGCTTCTTTGCGCTCTAGATTGGCCTTGTGTTCTTTTTTAACCTCTTTGTAGTGCTCATTCTTGATGTGCAGGAATTGGCGAAAGGCTTGTTTGGCACTCTGCCAAAGCGGATCGTTTTCGGGATGGTTGATCCGGCCTAGTTTCTTGAATGCGTCAAACATGGCCTCCATCTCCTCAGTGGCCTTTTGCCATTCAGGGTGCTTTTGCAAGGCCTTGGCTGATTCCAAGAAAGCTTCCATTTGCCCTACAATCACCCGTTTGCCTTCAATTCGCTCTTCATCGCGCTTGGCCATTTCAGCCCGCCAGGCATCGCGCTGTTCGTGCAACACTTGGGTGGCCTTGCTGAACCGTTCCCACAAGGGTTCGCGCAGTTCGCGTTCTACGGGACCAATTTCTTTCCACCGCTTGTGCAGGGTTTGCAGGCGAGCCATGGCCTCTCCAATGGAGTCTAACTCGGCCAGTGATTCCGCCTCTCTGCAGATTTTTTCTTTCTCCTCTTTGTTGTGCTTGAAATCGAGATCGCGCAGATCATCGTTCAGCTTTACGTAGTCATAGAAGTTATCGAGATGAAAGTGGTAGGTCTTCCACAAATCATCACTGTCTGATTTTGGAACAGGACCTACATTATTCCATCGCTCTTGAATGGAGCGCAGTTCTTTAAAAGATTCCTTGATAGATTCTTCTTTCTGCAACAACTGCTTCAGCTCTTCAACCAACTGCCGTTTTTTGTGGAGGTTGGTTTCCAATTGACGCTCTAAGAGCTGGTAGTATTCACGTCGCTTGCCTTGGTATTCTTGATAGTGCTTGCGGAACTCATCGCGCAACGGATTGCTGAAATGGAAGTCGATGGCATTGCCGCCTTGCTCTACAAATAGTTGAAGATTCTCTTTGTAGAGTGCATCAAATCTGGGGATTACCTCGCTTTTAATTCCTTCCATGAAAGGGCGCAGCTGCGATACATCTTTCTCTTTTATCAGAGAAGCAGCCAGCTTGACCAACTCCTCCGTACCCATAGAAACAAAGTCGGGAAGCTCATTGGTGTCTTCATCTTCAGATTCGAGAACCTCCTGATGATCCTCTTCCTCTTTTTGCTCTTCTGCTGTGGAGGTGGCAGGCGCTGGAGAAGCATCATTCTCGGAAGCTGCTATTGCACCGTTTTCTTCGGTTGTTTGTACAGCTTCTGCAGCTTCACTTTCGTTTGAAACCGGCATTTCTGCCTCATTCATCGGTAAAGACTCCATGGAGGGAGTCTCGGAGGTGTTCGGTTCAGATGCTTGATTATCTGTAGCTTCTGACTGATTTTTTAGATCTTCCATGAGAATGGAACTGGCGAATTAGGCCGCAAAAATAGGTCTTCGTTTAAACCTAGAAACGGCTCTGCCAAATGTTCCAAGAAGCCAAGGCCTGTTCTTCCAACATCAACTGACCATTCATCCCCTTTGCACCACGCTTTTGCCCCTCTATTAAGAAGCGTGTCTCAGCCGGATTATAGACCAAGTCCAACAAGCGATGCTGCGGGCCGAGAACTTCATAGGGCAATGGCGGACAAGTATTTACATCTGGAAAAGTTCCCAATGGCGTGGTTTGCACCAAGAGGTCACATGCTTCCACCAAATCTTCTTGTAGCGTTTCAAATGTCAATGGTCCGCCACGACTTACAATATGAAATGGAATTTCCCATTGGTTGAATACCCATTGTACAGCCTTTGCAGCGCCACCGTTGCCAATAATCAAAGCCTGCTGAGGAGGTTTGTGGCCGCAAAGTCGATCTAGACTAATCTGAAGCCCTACTACGTCTGTATTGTAGCCGTGAGTACTTCCGTTCTCATCTATTGCAATTGTGTTGACCGCCCCAATGGCCGCGGCATCCGGGTGCAATTCATCTAAAAAAGGGATGATAGATTCTTTGTAAGGGATGGTTACATTCAGTCCCGATAGTTTCTTGGCTTGCAATAACGCTGGAAAATCCTCAATAGTGGGGAGTTCAAATGCTTGATAGGTATGGGTTTTGGAAAGCCCCCAATCGGCAAATCGCGCTGCAAAAAAGGCAGGAGAGAAGCTGTGTTGCAGCGATTGGCCAATTAAGCCATAGTGCATTAGACTTCTTTAGATTGTCCTAAGCGCTCTACGAGTAGGATGAGCACAAAGCCTACAATGGCTAATACAATGGCAGCCAACAGCTGCGGATCACCGGCGAAATCTCCTGGCATCACACTTTCATAACGAAAAGGCACTTCTTCACCATGAGAATCTATTCGGGTTTCAATCACGCGTTTCCAAGGCCAAACCACTTGTAAGGAACCAATCATAAATCCGGTCATCAAGGCTACGGTGCCATCGTGAAAACGCTTGAAAAGGAATCCAAGAAACTTCGCAAATGTGATCAGTCCAATGGCACAACCGGCCAGAAAGACAATGATCACCAAGAAGTCTAAATCTTTAATGGCACCGGTGATATACTCGTACTTCCGCATGAGCAAAAGGATGAAGCTTCCTGAAATACCTGGAAGAATCATCGCGCAAATGGCAATGGCGCCTGAAAGAAATATAAACCAAAGATCGTTGGGGGTTTCACCGGGGGTACTAATGGTGATGAACCAAGCGATGGCCGCGCCTACCAACAAAAGAATCAGGCTGATCAGATTTTTGTGTTTGATTTTCAGGCCCACCATCAATGCACTGGCGATGATGAGTCCGAAAAAGAAGCTCCAAATCAAAATAGGATGGAATTCAAGGAGATAGTGTATCACCCGAACCAAACTGAGCACACTGGCCGCGATTCCAGCAAATACGGCCACCAAGAAGTTGCCATTGATGTGTTTCCAGAAAGCCAAAGGCCCTTCTCTCAAAAGGGTTTGCACGGCTTGTAGATCGAAAGACTTGAGGGAGTCAATCAGCTCTTCGTAAATCCCGGTGATAAAGGCTATGGTGCCTCCTGATACGCCTGGAACCACATCTGCGGCTCCCATGCCCATTCCACGGAGGAATACGGGTAAAAACTTTTTCATCAAGTGCTATTGGGTGATGTTTCCTCTTTTCATGATCTCGAGAACTCTTTCATTCTTGCGAAACATGGGAAAGAGAATAAAAAAGAAGGTGAGTCTTCTTTTGTCCAACTTATACGCCTTATTCAGGTAAATCTCTCCTTCGTCCCATTCTTCCATTGCGAAGAGATATCCCGCTATTCGGTAATGAATGTCGCCGGAATTCGGATTGGTAACGAGACCAGTATAAAGCTGTTCCATAGCATAATCGACCTCGTCCATTTC
>CAZDPF010000007.1:28984-39076 GCA_964507215.1 uncultured Chryseobacterium sp.
TCAATAAATGCGTTGAAGTAGGTAAGGGCCTCTTGGTTTTTGTGTACGATATCATAACAATTGGCTACGTTGAATAGCGCAATGTCATCTGTTGGGTCGAGGCGGAGCACATCTTTGTAAAGCTTGAGGGCCTTGTTGTAATCGCCTAAGAACTGGTATTCATTGGCCAACATGGTAAGAATTTCCTCCTTGTACTGATAGCGAGGATAGGCTTGGCGAAAAAGCTGAATGGCTTTTTGATGTTGTCCTTTTTTGCTGAATATAGAAGCCCTTGCTACAATCAATTCCACATTGTGCGGATCCATTAATTCTGCGCGCTCCAAGGCCGCAACAGCCTCTTCTACATGATCATAAGCGGTGAGGTACTGGGCGCGTTTGATAAGGAAAATGGGAGAAAAAGGGTATTGCTGTTCACCCATCTTTACCGCCTCCAATGCATGGGACAGTTTGCCGGAGTCGAAGTAGAAATCACTGATCTGCTCGTACTCTTCGGCATCAAAGAAAGCGGGATTGCCTCCCTTCATCATGGACTCGAAACGTTGGATGAGATCGCTCAGTTCCGGTTCCTCAAAATCATGCATCCGTGGTGGGTGTTGATTGGCAATTGAAAATTATCAAAGCTTGCCGAGGCAAAGGTAGTTGCACCTTGTGGTTTTTCACAGCTTTGTGCACAATACGAATCCTGTACAGGCTTCGGCCGATCAACCTTGAATCAAACGAACAGTCCATCGCTTTATTGGTGGCGGCTTTTACCTAAAAATGTATGTGAATATCCTACATAAACTGTTCTTCAGTGGCGCAGTCGCGCCTTCTATATTTGCAGCAAAATCAAGGAAATGACGCTCATTAAATCGATTTCAGGCATCCGGGGAACGATGGGAGGGAATGTGGGGGAAGCCCTCACTCCTGTAGATACGGTGGCCTTTGCCGCGGCTTATGCCCGATTCATCCGAAATCGCTCTGGTAAACAACGTCCTGTAGTGGTGGTGGGAAGAGATGCTCGCTTGTCGGGTCCTATGGTACAAAGCCTTGTGATGTCTACCCTCAGTATGTCAGGAGTGGATGTGTTAGATGCCGATTTGGCCACCACACCAACGGTAGAGATGAGCGTACTCCAAGAAAAAGCAGACGGTGGTATTGTGATCACGGCTTCGCACAATCCCAAGCAGTGGAATGCACTCAAGCTTTTGAATGAAAGAGGGGAGTTTTTGTCTGGGGAAGACGGCTTGGCCATTCTAGAAACGGCAACTGCCGGCCAGTATTCCTTTGTAGAAGTAGATGATCTGGGGTCGATTACCCAACTAAAAGACGCCTTGGCAAAGCATATTCAAGCCATTCTCGAGCTTCCCTATATAGATGTTGAAGCCATTCGCAAGGCCAATTTTAAGGTGGCAGTAGATGCGGTGAACTCCATCGGGGGCGTGGCCATTCCGGCAATGCTCGCAGCTCTCGGGGTTCAACAGGTAGAAAAGTTGCACTGCACACCCAACGGCCACTTTCCGCACAATCCGGAACCCTTGGAAGAGCACCTTGGAGACATCATGCGGTTCACTCGTGAAGCCGGCTGCGATTTGGGTATTGTAGTAGATCCAGATGTAGATCGCCTGGCCCTCATTATGGAAGATGGAAAGATGTTTGGCGAAGAATACACTTTGGTGGCTTGTGCAGAATACTTGCTTTCTATCAAACCGGGCAACACGGTCTCTAATTTATCTTCCTCAAGAGCCCTTCGCGATGTTACCCGACAGTTGGGACAATCCTACACGGCTTCAGCGGTAGGAGAGGTGAATGTGGTCACTGAAATGAAGCGTACCCAAGCAGTTATCGGTGGCGAGGGCAATGGCGGCATTATTCTGCCCGATCTACACTACGGACGAGATGCTTTGGTAGGTGTAGCCCTCATCCTCACGCATATGGCGCGTTCCAGCAAGCGTCTGAGCGAGCTTCGTGCTTCTTATCCCGACTATAAAATGCTCAAGCAAAAGATCGAGCTCCAAGCTGATTTAGATGTGGATGCCTTGTTGGAAAAGGTGGCCAACGCCTTCCAAGCAGAAGAGGTAAGTACCATAGATGGCGTAAAAGTAGATTTTGAAGAAGGATGGGTGCACCTCCGTAAATCGAACACAGAGCCCATTCTGCGCGTATACGCTGAAGGACTTACCTTAGAGTCTGCCCAAGAGCTGGTCAATCGAATGCGCAGCGTTATCGAAGCCTGATATGAATCCATCTACCCCCACCCAGATTTCATTGGAAGAGCACTTTCAGGCTTTTCGCGAAGGCATTATCGGTCAAGAAATGACTTTCGAGACGCCCTATGGGGTCAAACGCTTGATGTACGCCGATTGGACGGCCAGTGGTAGGCTGTACGAGCCCATTGAAAAAAGAATGATGGGGGAGCTGGGGCCCTTTGTGGCCAATACCCACACCGAAACCAGTACCATGGGGAAGGTGATGACCTTGGCTTATCACGAGGCGCGCGAAATCATCAAAAAACATGTGAATGCCAATCATGAGGATGTGTTGATCACCTGTGGCACCGGAATGACAGGAGCCTTGGTGAAGTTTCAACGCATTCTCGGACTCAAGCTTCCAGAGCCTTGGTCAAAACAAGTGCAGCTCAGCGACCATGACCGTCCGGTGGTATTCGTGAGCCACATGGAACACCACTCTAACCAAACTTCTTGGCTAGAAACATTGGCGGAAGTGGTTATTATTCCGGCCAACCAAGACGGTAAATTGTGCTTGAACCAGTTCGCCAATCTCTTGACGAAATACGCCCATCGTCCGCATAAGATCGCCAGTATCACCGCCTGTTCGAATGTAACGGGTATAGAAACGCCCTATCAAGAGGTGGCGCGAATGGTGCATGCAGCAGGAGGGAAATGCTTTGTAGATTTTGCCTGTAGTGCACCATATGTGCCCATCGACATGCATCCCGAAGCCCAAGATGGTAGTCATCTCGATGCCATTTTCTTTTCGCCCCACAAATTCTTGGGCGGACCGGGATCTTCCGGTGTTCTTATTTTCAATAAATCGCTCTACCGCAATCAAGTACCTGATGCGCCAGGTGGCGGCACAGTGAGCTGGACCAATCCTTGGGGCGGACATAAATATTTTGACGACATCGAAGTGCGAGAAGATGGAGGCACTCCTGGTTTTTTACAAGCCATTCGCGCTGCATTCTCAATCCGGCTCAAAGAAAAGATGGGCGTGGAGAATATTTTAGAACGCGAACATGAGCTCTTGCAGATTCTCATGCCCGGATTAAAAACCATCCCAGGTTTCCACATCTTGGCTGGCCATATCGAAGAACGCTTGGGGGTCATCAGCTTTTACATAGAGCGCCTACATTTCAATCTGGGCGTTCGCCTTTTGAATGATCGGTTCGGCATTCAGGTGCGGGGAGGCTGTTCTTGCGCGGGTACTTACGGACATTATTTGCTCGAAATAGATCCCAATCGGTCCAAGAGTATCACCGATGAGATTGATCAAGGTATGTTGTCTTCCAAACCCGGTTGGATTCGCATGAGTATTCATCCTACCATGACCAATGAAGAGGCCCACTATCTGGTGGATGCTTGCCGACAAGTAGCTCAGAATTGGGAAGAATGGGGAAGGGATTATCGCTACAATCCGAAATCCAATGAATTCGAACATTTGCATGCTGGCCATTATGAAGAGCAACTGGTAGCCGCCAAATTGCGTTTGTGAGCATCTATTTTGATCATGCGGCCACCACGCCTCTGCGCAAGGAGGTCAAGACAAGTTGGATAGATGCCTTTGAAACCTTTGGCAATCCTTCTTCGCTGCATCAATATGGCCGAAAAGCCAAAGCGGCCATTGAACTAATCCGGAGGCAAATAGCCCAAGATTTAAAGGTATTGCCGGCTGAAGTGTTCTTTACCTCAGGGGCCACAGAATCGCTGAATACGGCTATTCGAACGGCCGTATTACAACATCCCCATTCGCGTATTTACTGTTCACCCATCGAGCATCACGCCGTACTCGATTGTGCTGAAGCTTTGGCCAAAGCCTATGAGCGTGAATTGATCTGGCTTGCAGTAGATGCGCAAGGTGTTTTGAATTTTGAAATACTCGAAGAAGCACGTCCGGGCGATGTGCTCTTGGCCATGGGGCATAACAATGAAATCGGAAATCGGAATCCTTTAGAGAGACTTTCAGAATGGGCCTTGACCAAAGAATTGATTTGGATTACCGATACCGTGCAAACGGTCTGCATTGAACAGTTGCCACTCGACAAACTCAAAGGAATCACCGCCATTGCCGCTTCGGCACACAAGTTTGGTGGACCCAAAGGTGTTGGATTTTTGGTGTGGCGAACTGCTTTCCCGTTGCGTCCTTTGCTGTTAGGCGGCGCCCAAGAAAGGGCCTTGCGGGCGGGTACGGAAAATACTTCCGCTATCGTGGCCATGGGGAAAGCCTGGCAAATTCTACAAGCTACCCGAACAGCACAAAGAGAACATCTGGAGCAACTCAGTCAAGCCCTGAAAGAACATCTGACGACCATTGCTGGTGTGGCATTCAATGGTTCTCAAGACCCTGTAAATGGCCATCCGGGAATCATTAATGTGTCTATTCCTTACGAAGGCAAGACGGCCATGTTGCTTTTTCAACTTGACATGAACGGACTGTGCATTTCAGAAGGCAGCGCCTGCACTTCGGGAAGTAGTCAAGGCAGTCATGTGATTAAAGCGCTGGGCAAAGACCAAAAGGGGAGGGCCCACTTGCGATTTTCCCTTGGCAGTGAGAACACCCTTGAAGAAGTGGAAAAAGCAGTGCAGATTCTTCAAAAATGCCTAAAGGCTGCTTCAAAGCTCTGAGTTGTCGCTCACTATCACCGCCTCCTCATCCGGAATACGATAGCCGAAAAGCTTTTTCTCCTTGATGATCATATCCACATAAGGCGGGAGAAAATCTTCCCATCCTTCTTCCCCATGCCGGATCATGCCCAACACATGGGGGGAGAAAATCTGTAGGATTTCCGGATCAAAGTGCTCAATATCAATAACCCTACGGTTGTACAACAAATAGTCGAACAGGGGCTTTAAGCGCGGATGCACCCGCAGATCAGCGATGGTATGAATAGGACCATCTATTTTGGGCTGAGAGGGATATACATACATCTTCAAGTCGTTGGAGAACAATACCCCCATAGCCTGCAATGTGCCACCGGTTAAATCTCGATAATACTTGTCGTTGAAGATCTCTTTCAAATTGGTCAGTCCCATAATCAAGCCCATTCGGGCTTTGCTGTAGCGACTGAAATACTCCACCAGTTTGAAATATTCCTGATAATTGGAAATCAGCACGGTTTGACCGAGGGAACAGAGAATTTCTGCTCGATCTAGGAAGTCTTGCTCATTGATCTCTCCTTCGGCCCTGAGGTTGTTCAGGGTGATCTCAAAGAGCACTACCAAATTGTCTTTTTCTACGCGTTTCTCTTTGGTAAACAGCTCGTAGCCTTTCTGCAACATGTCGAGGTTCACCTTGGTTACAGGTCGGAAGCTACCGCGGATGGCGAGAATATTCTTTTTGTAGAGCAGGGCAGCAGGCAAGATGTTGGTGCCGTCAGGACCGAAAATCACGGCATCGGTCATGCCATGTTTCAACAATTGCAGGCTCAACAAGCGGTTGTCAACCTTCTCGAAAACCGGTCCGTGCACGTGAATCATGTCGATCTCCATCTTGTCTTTGGAGATGTTGTCGTACAAGCCAATAAGCAACTCATTCACATCGTGGTGCTTGTAGAAAGCCCCATGGATGAGATTGACGCCCATATCACCGATGGTTTCTTGCTGAAGCTTGGCTTCTGTTTCTTTCATGCGGATGTGAAAGATCACATCGTTGGCCGGACCATTGGCTTCCGTCTGAAAGCGGATGCCCATCCAACCATGACCCAAGAATTTCTTGGTGAAGTTGATGGTGGCAACGGTATTGGCGTAGGCAAAAAACTTCCGGTCAGGGAACTTATCGTTGTCTAGACGCTGCTGAATCAACCCAAACTCATGGTCGAGCATTTTCTCGAGCCGACTTAAGGTCACATACCGACCATCGGGCTCATTGCCGTAAATGGCATCGGAAAAGTCTTTGTCATAGGCAGACATCGCCTTGGCAATGGTTCCAGAGGCACCTCCCACGCGAAAGAAATGCCGAACGGTTTCTTGTCCTGCACCAATTTCAGCAAAAGTGCCGTAGATATTGGCGTCTAAATTGACTTGAAGGGCTTTTTGGGCGGCGGAGAGGGTGAAAATCTGACTCATAACTTGGGGTTGCCCAAAGGTAGGGGTTCATAAGCGGGAAGGGCAAGGCTTCACGTACTTTTAACCCTATGTTGGATGTTGAAATGTTAAGCTTGGGTTCTGGCACCTCTCAGGGGGTTCCAGTGATCGGCTGTCATTGCCCTACTTGTACGTCAAATGATGCCAAAGACAAACGCTACCGAAGCAGTGTTCTCTTTCGTTCTCAAGGGATTAGTGTACTCATCGACACGGGACCAGATCTGCGAAGTCAGTTGCTGCAGCAGCAGGTAGAACAACTAGACGCTGTGGCCTATACCCATGCGCACCAAGACCATACTGCCGGACTGGATGACCTTCGGCCTTTGATTTTTCGTCAAAACCGCCCAATGCCGCTCTATTGTACCCAAGAGGTGGAGGGAAGACTTCGGCAACAGTACGGGTATATCTTTCAAAATGCCGACTATCCGGGCGTTCCCAAGGTGCGCTTTCACCGCCTTGAAGGCCGATCAGCCGATATTGCCGGACTGCCTTTTCAACTCATCCACGCTTGGCATGGAGAAATGCCAGTTTTGGGTTTCCGCTTGGGTGGAATCAGCTATCTCACTGATGCCAACCGTATAGATGATAGTGAGTTAGAGGTGATTAAAGGAAGTGATCATTTAGTACTGAACGCCTTGAGAGACGAGCCCCATTACAGCCATTTTCACCTAGAAGCGGCCTTGGAGGTAGGACGTAAAAGCGGGGTGCCTCAGGTGCATTTCACCCATATCAGTCATCATTTCGAGCCCCATCAGCAATTGCAAGATCGATTGCCTAAAGGTTTCTCTGTGCTCTATGATGGCCAAACGCTTTACAGTAAGGGACAATAAAAAAGCCGCTCCGAGAGAGAAGCGGCTTCTTGAAATTTTGATGTTCGGACTCCCGATTTACCAGTCGGCCATTTCAGCTTTTAAACCAGGGCCGTAGGTAAATGTCTTTCCGTCTTTGGCAGCTTCTGCCTCACCCATGGCAATGGCGGCTTCACCAGCCTTGCGCGCCTCATCGTTGCGTTTCAAACCGTGCAGTATTTCGGCCTTTACCCAGTGGCTGTACCAATTGTCATTGTTCAGTTCGAGTGCCTTGTTAATATGAGTAAGCGCCTTGTCGAAACCTTTTCCTTTGTTCACATAGTAGCTCGCCGCATTGCGGTGTACGCGCCAATTGCCTCCATCTTCTTCTATGGCTTTGGCAATGTTGATCTCGGCTTGCTGATCTACTTCCACTGTGAGCGGCACGGCCACGGCAGTATTTTCCCATTTGATGGCAAGATGCGCACCAGCGTCTGAGAGATTTTCAAACTCAATGGTGAAGGTCTTTACCGCTTGTGAGAG
The DNA here is from genome assembly GCA_964507215.1 of uncultured Chryseobacterium sp. Classification (GTDB taxonomy): domain Bacteria; phylum Bacteroidota; class Bacteroidia; order Flavobacteriales; family Schleiferiaceae; genus RFXV01. Next base: position 36,615 of record CAZDPF010000007.1, read on the forward strand.
TGCTACGGGCTTCACATTGGTGCGGAGTACATCTTTGGCTTTGTCGTAATCGCCTACACCCCACATTTCGGTTTCGCGGTTCAGAATAATGGTCCAGGTGTCTTTTCCAGGAATGGTGATCAACGAGTACTTGCCGGCGCTCACCGGAATTTTGTTGAACATCACATCGGTAGAAAACTCAATGCTGGTCACCTTATTGGCGCCGGTTCTCCACACTTCGCCGTAGGGCACTAAATCGCCAAAAATGGTGCGGCCTTTCATCTGTGGACGTGAATAATTCACTTTGATGTCTGTGAGACCCACGCGTTGTTCTAGTTCGGCAGCCGGACTAGGAGCGGGAAGTTCTTGGGCCATTATCATGGTAGCGCTAGCAAGCGCAGCAATCAGCAGAGTCTTTTTCATTGTGTTGTGGGGTTTAGTGCAAATTAAAGGGAGATAATGCTTTCGTGGCTTTAAAGTTCAATGCCAAGTATTCCGCGCAGCATAGGACCGAGGCCGCTGAAGAAAAACTCTACCGCGATCACCATGACAATCAATCCCATCAATCGCATCATCACTTTGTTGCCCGTATCGCCAAGCCATTTGGTGATGGTTCCCGCGAAGAGCAAAGCCACGGTGTTGATAAGCACCACTCCGGCCATCACCAATACCAGTACAATCTTCAACCAACCGCTATGGGCATCTTCCATTAGTACGATGGCATTGGTAATGGAGCCCGGACCGGTGATCATGGGGATGGCCAAGGGAGTAATGGAGATATCGCCTACATACTCGTCTACTTTATCATCTGGAATGCGAATACTGCCCAAGCGCGCTTGAAGCATATCGTAGCCGAGCATAAAAAAGATGATGCCGCCTACCATGCGGAAGCTGTTCACCGAAATTCCAAAAAAGGCGAAAAGGAACTGCCCAGCCAGGGCAAAGGCCAAGAGAATGAGAAAGGCAACTATGCCGGCGCGTATGGCTGTTTGGTGGCGCGCCTTCATGTCTAAGCTCGACGTCATGGTGATGAATATGGGCATAATGCCAAACGGATTCATCAAGGTCAAGAATGAAGTGAAGGCCAACAGCGCCAATTCTGATGCTGTCACAAGCGTGGGGGTATTGGGGGTGAGGTACTCAGTTCTTCAAGCGCAGGTGGGCCATTTCAACGGCTGCTGCTGCGGCTTCAATGCCTTTGTTGCCGTGTTGGCCTCCAGAGCGATCCAAAGCCTGCTGCAAGTTGTCATCGGTAAGTACACAGAAGATCACCGGAATGTCACCTTTTTCGTTCAAGCGGGCGATTCCTTGCGACACTGCCTGACAGACAAAATCAAAGTGACGGGTTTCTCCTTGAATCACACTGCCGATGGCAATGATGGCGTCTAACTGCAACTGTTGCTGCATGCGGGCAGCGCCGTAAACCAACTCAAAACTTCCCGGAACATCCCAACGGATACAATCTTCAGCAGAAGCCCCTGCCTTCAATAAGGTCTCACGGGCGCCAGTAAAGAGCGCTTCTGTAATTTGATCATTCCAACGAGCGACCAACAGACCAAAGCGAAGTCCTTGCGCTGAAAGTGTCAGTCGATCGCCAAACGCATTGAGATCAGTAGTGGCCATTTAGATCTTGGCCTGGGCGCGGGCAACGTATTTCTTAGCGTCGCCTCCTTCACGGCTGTCCGGATAATCTTTTACCAAACGCTGGTAATAGGAGAGCGCTTTCTTGTTGTCTTCCAACATTTCAGCCGTCATGCCTGCTTTCTTGATGTAGAAAGGCGTAAGAAACTCATTGGTGCTGGCAGCTACTGCTTTTTCGTAGTAGTCCAAAGCATCTTTGGGCTGATTGATTTCGTGGAAAGCATCGCCAATAGCGCCGTACTTTAAGGTGGCGAAAACCTCCTCTTTCGGGTTGAATTGGTCCAATTCACGGATGGCATCTTCAAACTGCTTCAGGTTCAAATGGGCCACACCTGCATAGAAATGCGAAATATTGCCCGCCTTGGTGCCAGAATAAGACTCTGCGATTTCAGCAAAACCAGACCAGTTGGCGGCGCCATTGATGGCCTGTTGCAAAGAGTCTTTCTCAAAAGCCATCACTGCACGCACCATTTCTTCTTGAGCGGTTTGTTCACGCGGAGCCAAATACAGGTTCAAATAGGCCCAAACGCCTCCTGCAATAATGACAACCGCTGCCACGGCAGTGGTTATATTCTTTTGGTGTTTGTTGATGAACTGCTCCGCCTTGCTCAGCGAGGCAGTTACGTCTACCAAAACTTCTTCTTCCTGTTGATTCTTCTTCTTATCAGCCATGTTGATGCTGTGCCAATTGGTCTCTGAAACGAAGCGCAAAACTATTCCTTTTGCGCTTTCAATTGAGGGAGTACTTTTGATTCCTATGTTGGCCCTCCACCTCGCTTCTTTGCGATTGCTGAACTACCGGAATCACGCGGAAGGAAATTTCACTTTTTCCAGCAAAATCA
>CAZDPF010000008.1:0-28953 GCA_964507215.1 uncultured Chryseobacterium sp.
GCCATTGAACTGTCTGGGGTTTTGGCTTCTTCCATCCAACTGATCAATAATCGGTAGCCAAGGCTAAAGACTACCGGACCGATAAACAATCCCAATATGCCCATCCACAACATGCCACCAAGCGAGCCAATTAAAATGACTAGCATGGGGATACTCATGCCTCTTCCTAAAAAAATTGGCTTCAAGAAGTTGTCTACAAAGCCAATCAGAAAGGCGTACACAGCAAACGCAATGGCAGGCCCGGTGCTTTCATAAGAGAATACATAGATCGCTAGCGGAAGGGTTACCAAAGAGGCAGGAAGTTGCATCACCGCAACCACAAACACCATCAATGCCCAAAGACCCGGAGCAGACAAACCGACCATCGCAAATCCCAATCCCGCTAAAGCAGCCTGTATCAATGCCACCAAGACCACTCCTTTCACCACATTGCGAATGGTATCACGGGCTTCATGACAGTATTGCATTCCCAATTCGGCATTGGTAAGTCTTTGGAAAAAAAGCAACGCAAAACGATACGATGCTGCTGCATGTAACATGAGAAAAGTACTGATGATGACTGCGGCTATAGTCAACAGAATATCAGCGCCCATTTGCAACAATCCGTTCAAAAGCCACGTGGCTAATTCTGTGATTTCCTCACTGTACTGCTGTGCCAGTTTCCCTATATCGGTATATATATTTTCCCAAGCGGTGTAAGCGGCGTTTCCAATAAAGGGCCAATCTTTAACTTCATCCTGCGGAGGCGGAATTTTCCATACTTCCTCGTTGATGGCCTGCTTGAATTGACGCGCTTGTCCAGCCAAGCCATTGCCCATTCTGATTAATGGAATGAACAAGCCGAGAATAAAAGTCAAGTTGAGTAATATGGCCACTAAGGTTTTTCTGCCTTTCAACCATTTGGTCATTCTTTGAAAAAAGGGATAGAGCGTAATGGCAATAACTCCACTCCAAACCAAAAGGGTAGCGAAAGGTTGAAATATTCTAAAGCACCAGTACATCACAAAAGCTACAGCTGCTATTCGGACGACTGATTCAAGAGCAGTTTTTGGATTCATCGGTTGGACTTGATCCGCCAATTTACTGCAGACCTGAAGAGGCTGCTATTCTGCCATGCTCACATTTTCTACGATGTGCAATCCATACCCTTCAATTCCCACCCTTTTGATGGCGTTGTTGGTGAGCAGGCGAATGTTTTTCACCCCGAGGGCGTGGAGGATCTGTGCACCCACACCAAAATCTCTCGGGTCTTTTGTAAAGCTCGTCGGATTCGCGGCAGTTGACATCTCTTTGTATTTGTGCAATCGGCCGAGAAGATCTTGCGACGCCACCACTTGGTTCATATAAACCACCACCCCTCTACCCGCTTCAGAAACTTTCTTCAAAGCGCGCTCAAGCGAACCGGCCGCATCCGTGGTGAGCAGATGGAAAACATCTCCTTGCATAGAGGCAGAGTGCATCCGAACCAACACGGCTTCATCAGGCTTCCATTGCCCCATGCTCAAACTGATGTGCAATTGCTGATTAGTGGTTTGTTCAAATGCGCGCAGCTTAAAAACACCAAAGCGCGTTGGTAGATCAAACTCCTCGCGTAAAACCACCAATGACTCATGTTGCATCCGGTAGGCCACCAAATCTTCAATGGAGATCAGCTTTAACTGATGCTTTTTTGCAATATCTCTCAGTTGAGGCAAGCGGGCCATGCTACCATCCGGATTCATGATTTCTACAATCACTCCTGCGGGTTGTAAACCAGCCAATCTCGCCAAATCAATGGCCGCTTCCGTATGTCCGGTTCTGCGCAAAACCCCTCCTGGCTTGGCTTGTAAAGGGAAAATATGTCCGGGCCGCGCCAAATCACTGGCTTGGGTATTTGGATCTACTAAAGCCTTGATGGTTTTGGCACGATCTGCAGCGCTGATGCCCGTTGTAACGCCATGCCCAAGCAAGTCGACTGAAACAGTAAAGGCCGTTTGGTGCAGTTCAGTATTGCGCTGTACCATCGGGGTGAGATCAAGGGCCTTGCAGCGATCTTCCAAGAGCGGTACACAGATCAATCCCCTGCCCTCCATGGCCATGAAGTTGATCATTTCCGGCGTTACACATTCAGCCGCAGCTACGAGGTCGCCTTCGTTCTCTCGGTTTTCGTCGTCTACTACAATCACCATTTTGCCGGCCTTGATGTCTTCAATAGCCAAGGCAATGCTATCTAAAGTGCTATTGTTTGCGTTTGGTGGGTTCCCAGACATGAGGTCCTCGCTTTGTGAGATGCAATATTAAGCCTTCCAAGAGGGCAATGTTCATCAAGATGCCATGTCGCAAACTGCGAAGTAAAGGCCAATGTCTTGCCGGACTTATCAAAATCAATACAGCAAAAAGTAAAGCGGCCATTGTCAGTATAAAAAGGGATGGATTGCTGAAGGCCCAATGCCAAGCGATGCTGCCCATTGAAGTGATAATGAGCATGGGCGTAAACCAACGCAACACTTTATGTGAGAGAAAAGCGAATCCCAATGGGAAGGGCCTTTTCCAAAGCAAATGTTTGAAGCGAAATAAGTTTTGAAAATTTCCAGTGGAGATCCGCACTTTTCTTCGGTATTCTTCTGAGACTTGTGTGGATACATCTTCGTAGGCTATGGCTTGCGGATCCCAAACCACTTTTCCTTTGTTCTCTAGCACACTCATGGTGATGAAGAAATCATCCACCAGCGCCTTCTCTGGAACAACGGGCATGGCATTCCGATGAATGAGAAAGCAACCGCCTTCTACTCCAATCACCAAATTCCAAAGTTCAGACTCGGCATGCTTTAGCCTATTTTCAAATCGCAGAAATCGATCTTCGTCTTCTGCAACCGCTCGCCTTACCTCATTGATATAATGGATTTCAGCACCTACAAGAACGGCCTTTCGCAATTGGGCAGTATGAATTAAATGTTGAAGGGCATCTGGATGGTGCAATACGTTGGCATCAGTAAGCAGTAACCATTCTCCTGAGGCCGCAGTGAGCATCTTGTTTAACATGGCCGATTTACCAATCCGTTGCTCACTTCTAATTCCTATGACATTCCATTTTTCATCTTCCCACGCTTTTACAATTTCATCAGTGGCATCTGTACTGGCATCAGAACCAATAATGACTTCTAGTTGGTCTTTGGGATAATGAAGGCCAAATAGGCTTTCGATTTTCTCCTGCAATACGGCTTCCTCATTCCGCGCAGCCACCAACACACTTACTCTTGGGTAAACTTGAAGGCTTGGCGGTGATTTTTTGGGATGGCGATTGACAGTCAGAAGCCTCAGAATGAGCGGATAAACCACATAACTATGGAGCACTAAATACCCGCAAATGAGTGCCAATACTAGCGCCATTTACAGACTCTGATAGAAATTGAGCAGCGTTGTGCTAATGGCTTCACGATCAAAATGCTTTAGTGCAAAAGTGTGCGCATTGCCAGCTATATAAGCACGCAATTGGGCGTCTTGGGCCAATAGAATGGCCTTCTCTGCAAATACATTTGGATCATCGTCTACGTAAAAGTGGGTACCTGATTGTCCATGAATGCCTTCCGCACCAATGTAGGTAGAAACCACCGCTTTCCCCAGGCTCATGGCCTCTACAATCTTTATACGCAATCCACTTCCCGAACGCAAAGGCACCAACAAAATGTGGTGCTCTTCAAAAAAACTGCGGGCAATAGAACGGTCTGGGTGAACTTGAACACCCATATGCTGCTTGAAAGTATCCGGACAATGCCTGCCGAGCACATGCAGCTGGGCATTGGGGATGGCATGAAGAATTTTTGGCCAAACTTCTTTCAACAGCCATTGCATACCCTGCAAGTTGGGTAACCAGTCAAAAGCCCCAACAAAAAAGAAGTCGGGGGTAGAATTCAACAATTGCTGCGGCTTTTCTGGTACTTCTACTCCGCAAAACGCCGTTTGCATAGGCAATTGCAATCCCAAACTTTTGAAAGCCGCTGTATCAGTAGACGTGATAGGCACCACAGCATTAAATTTTGCCATGGCTTCCAATTCAAAACTCTTCAGTCGATCAGCTTGCAATCGGAGGTACCATCTTTTCAAAGGATTGGCTTCGTACATGGCCGTACGACTCCAGATGAGGTGTTCTACATTGTGAGATCGCATGATGGCGGGCCCGAGGTGATACTTTCGCACAATAGGCAGATAATGTGCGAGCGAGAGTCCTTCTATCTGAACAAAATGGAATTGGTCTTCTTGCAACCAATTCTCCAGCGCATGTGCATAGGCCAAGCTATCAAAACGCGTAACCACATAAGAATCTCTGCTGAGCAACAAGTTAACCAATCCGCCAATGGGGGTCGGTTTATTGTCTACCTCCACCATTCGCAAGCTGATCTTGCCAATTAAATCTTCCGGAACATCTCGCTCTAACTTGTGATGCTTGGAGGTGTTCATGGCAAGTATGCCTACGCGAAGCCCTCGATCAACAAATCCGCGCACCATACTTTCCACCGCTAGGCTACTACCATCATTGGGAGGAAAGGGAGATTTATTCGAAAGAATCAGCACATTCATGCGCTGGCCTTGCGCCTGCTCAACAACCATTCTTTTATGCGTTCAAAGGGCCGAAGATAGACCTCCAAATTGAAGAGAGCAGAATCTGTTGCCGACTTATAGGTTAAAAATATTCCAATAGGCAACAAAATGAAGCTGGCTGTCCACATGGCTCGCGGTGGATCCCAAACCAATTCTCTTCCTAATTTCTCCATAGAAAAAGACATGGTGTGGTAAATAATGAAGATCACCACTGATACCACCACCGGTAGTCCGATGCCGCCTTTGCGGATAATGGCCCCCAACGGAGCCCCAATAAAAAAGAGAACCAATACCGCAAAGGACAGAGAAAACTTCTTGTGCCATTCTAAATAGTACCGCGCGATGATCTTTTCCCGCCAATTGAATTCTTGCTGCAGCTGACTGAGATATGCCTTTTGTGCACGGGCCATTCGCAGCGCATTCTCCACGGCGCGTCTGCGCATTATTTCAGAAAGCGGGGCAATAATGAGCCCTTCGGTAGACAGCATTTGTCCTTGTAGATCAACCTTCGAGTTGAATCCATATTTGGTTCTGAAAGTATTGACTACAGATTGCCTTCTGTTATTCACATTCTCTTGAAGAGAATCTGAAGCTTCCATCAATTGTTGGGTATTGAGCATTTGAAAGCTCTTTTGCCGAACTTCTCGCAGGTCTCCGGTTTGAAAAGAAGAAAGATCAAATCGAATACGGGCCTTGTCAAATGATGAACGAATAAACGGATGTCTGACCCGCTCTTTTCGATTTTCGGGGAGAATTTCTTCGTAAGACGTTCCTGATTCTAAATCGAGATGCAGGAAGCGCTCATCAGCCGTGGTACTCATACTTCCACGTTCAGCCACGATCACTTTCCGATTGCCTTCCTTGGAGGTATGGTCATAGATGTAGATGTCTCGAAGGGCATTGCCATCATCGCCTAACTTCTCCCCTATCTTAATGCTATAGCCTTCAATCCCACCATAAAAAACACCGGCGCGAATATTCAACGCAGGCTTTTTGGTGGAAATATTTCGAAGGAGAGTTTCCCCTTTCAAATTGGCCACAGGCATTACATAATTCGAAAAAAGGAAAGCGCCTATGCAGATGAATATCATCAAAATGATAAGTGGCCGCATGCTCCGCGTGAGCGAAACCCCTGCAGATTTCAGAGCGGCCAGCTCATTGTACTCTCCCAAATTGCCGAAAGTCATCAAACTAGACAGGAGTACGGAGATGGGCAAAGCCAAAGGAACTAGTCCGGCAGAGGTATAAAAAAGCAATTCAGCGATGTAGTACCATTCCACCCCTTTGCCTACCAGATCATCAATGTACTTCCACAAAAACTGCATGAGCAAAAAGAAGATCATCACCATAAATGTGGCGAAGAAGGGCCCCGCAAAAGAGCGGAGGATATAGCGGCTTAATACTTTCACCTCGGAATGTAATACCCGGGAAAGCGCTTGGGATCGAACTGAAAATAGTGCGCAGGAAGGGAAGTGTTGGCAGAGTACGTATCTACCACAAAGCGGGTAACTGTGCCATCCGTTCCTTGTTGTTCATAGGAATACAACTGCTTAGACTTGGTATAAATGCCCACCACCACGCGCTGGAGTTGTTCAGAAGCATTAGGCATAAGCACAATGTACTGTACTTCTTGTCCTTTTACGGTTTCTTTTCCTCCCAGTTTGTAAGAGAAGTTCTTTTTATAGAGCTCCAATACCTGCATTGGATGAAAACTCTCCTCTTCCGGATTGTCTGATTGGGCTGGTGCTTTCTGAACTTCTTCATCTTCGTGTAGAATGGTATACACCATTTTTCCATCACAAATCTGTTCGCTGCCCATCAATACCAAACGATAAGCATCTCCCTTGAGTTGCAGCTCGCCTTTTTCACTTCGTTTGACAGGGGGATTGACCCGCTCATTGGAGAAAGTATAGGTAAAACGAATGTCTACTGTGCTTTGCACCTTCAAGGCTTGACTGGCTTCTTCCAGCCACTTTTTTGCTGCTTCATGACTGCTCTGGGCATGTACAACTTGCGCAAATGCCAGCAGAATGGCCAATAGTTTTCTCATGAAATGGGTTTAGCGTTCTCTATTCAATATCTGTTCCAGTGATAGCTCATCAGGCACCAATACTTGCCGGGCTTTACTCCCTTCAAACGGACCAATAATGCCTGCTGCTTCCAATTGATCGATGATGCGTCCTGCTCGATTGTATCCCAGTTTGAGCTTTCGTTGGAGCAATGATGCTGAACCTTGTTGATGAATAACCACAATACGGGCTGCATCTTCAAACATCGAATCGCGGTCTTCTGGATCGAGGTCTTTCATACCTCCGCTGTCTTCACTTTCAAACTCGGGCAATTGATAGGCCTCCGGATATCCTCTTTGATGACCGATGTACTCCACCAATTTTTCAATTTCAGGTGTATCCACAAAAGCACACTGCAAACGGATGGGTTCGGCACCTAGGCTGATCAACATATCGCCTTTTCCAATCAGTCGTTCGGCGCCTCCTGCATCAAGAATGGTTCGAGAGTCGATTTTGGCGGTTACACGAAAGGCAATTCGCGCTGGGAAATTGGCTTTAATAATGCCTGTAATCACATTGACGGATGGCCGCTGGGTGGCGATAATCAGATGGATACCAATGGCGCGTGCCAATTGAGCCAAACGGGCGATGGGCGTCTCCACTTCCTTGCCAGCTGTCATTATGAGGTCAGCAAATTCGTCGATCACCAATACGATGTAGGGCAAATAGCGATGGCCCTCTTCCGGATTTAACCTGCGCTCTTTGAACTTCGTATTGTACTCTTTCAAGTTGCGCACCATGGCGCTCTTCAGTAGCTCATAGCGCTGATCCATCTCAATGCAGAGCGAATTGAGGGTATAAATCACCTTTTTAGTATCGGTAATAATAGCGTCCTCTGTTCCAGGCAGTACCGCCAAATAATGCCGCTCAATAATATTGAATAAGGTGAGCTCCACCTTTTTAGGATCGACCAGTACAAACTTCACTTCAGATGGATGCTTGCGATAAAGCAATGAGGTGAGAATGACGTTCAATCCCACCGATTTACCTTGTCCGGTAGCCCCCGCCATCAAAAGGTGAGGCATTTTGGCCAAATCGGTTACATAGGTCTCATTGGAAATGGTCTTGCCCATAACAATAGGGAGAGCCATATCAGACTTGGTGAACTTTTCTGAGGCCAGAACCGCACGCATAGAAACCATTTTCGGATTGGCATTGGGCACTTCTATTCCGATGGTTCCTTTACCGGGGATGGGAGCAATTATTCTGATGCCTTCCGCACTGAGGCTTAAAGCAATGTCATCTTCCAAATTTTTGATTTTGGAGATTCGAACCCCCGGTGCTGGTACAATCTCGTACAGGGTGACGGTGGGTCCGATAGTGGCTTTGATTTTGGCAATTTCAATATTGTAATGAGAAAGGGTTTCAACAATGCGATTCTTGTTGCGCTCAAGCTCTTCTTGGTCGATGGTGATGTTTGACGCCCCATAGTCTTTCATCAGATCGAGTGTTGGCATCTTGAAGGAGCTCAAATCGAGCTTAGGGTCATAATAGCCAACTTCTTTGATCAGCTTCTGATGTGCTTTGGCATCTAACGCAACCTCTTCCTCCACTTCCTCAACAGTGAGCGTTAGGGCATCGGCTTCGGGTTCTTGAACTTCTTCTTTGACCTCAGGATTTGGCGCTGCAATGGGATCTTCTTGGATGCGAACTTCCACCTCCATTTCTCCCTTCTCCTCTTTAACAGGAGGAATAGAATCTTCCTCTTGGGGTGATTCCCACTCCAAAGCAGACGGAGCTGCAACCGATGTTGCTTGCAGATCATCAGCCGGGTTTGGCTCTTGCTCATCTGCATCCAATTGATCAAGTTTACGGCTACGGAAAAGCGCTTGAATACGCAAATACAGGGCGCTCAGATGGGCCGCATTGAGCTGGTAATGCAAGGCAAGAAAGCCGAAGAGTAGTCCTAGCAATAGTAAAGAAACACCCGGAGTACCTAGCTGGGCCTGCAGACTTTGGAAAAGGTAGTGCCCCCCGCTTCCACTGTACAAATGAAACTCATCAGGCAACACAGTAGCCAGGGTCAAGCACAACCAGAACATGGCGTATAGACTGTATCGAAGGTGTTGACCCAATTTCTTGCTATAAGAAAAAGCTGACCACAGACCCAAACGAAAGGCCAAGTAGGCCCAAAGAAGGGCCGATACACCAAAGCCACGGTAAACCAAAATGTGCCCGAAAGCCGCGCCTACTTTGCCAAAGAGATTATTGACCTGGTATTCAGGATCTCGAAGTAAGCTCCACAACGAACCACTTACCTCGCTTTGATCTTCGCGCCAAGAGAAAAGGTAAGAAAGAATGGCTCCAGTGAGGAAAGCAGCAAAAAGCATGAGCGAGAAGCCCAGCACCAAACGAAAGGTATGGTCTTCGGCCCACTTGCTAAAATCGGGCAATTGAACCCGGGGAGTTGTTTTTTTCTTCTTTGCCAAAGGTCTCGTTGAGAAGCTCAAAAATACAGAGGGTCGGAGGCATATACCCCCGACCCTCTCAACGCTTTATTAACGAACTCATTTCACAGGCCAACTCACCACTGTGAGCCAGTTGGCTGGATTGGGTTCCATGGCGGGATCGGTCATATAAGTTTCCCACGGGTCACCTGCCATTTCCAGACCCAGTTCTTCCATGCGAGATTCTAAATCATAATAGGCCTGTGCAATGTGATCATAAGGGCCCATGTACTGCGCCTGAAGTACGCGCCCTGCATACGTCTTGTCTTTTTTGATCTCCTCGTTCTCTGGTTTGCTTGAGTTGACCGCCACACAAACTCTGAAAATGGTTCGCTGGGCCTCTTCATCCCACAACTCGGTAATACTGAAAGGCGGAGCCATCATGTGCTGCATATCCTCACCAAGATATTCTGTGAGGCTTGCGAAGGAGGAGGCCATAATTTCATCTCCCATTTCACTTATAGAGATGTCATGCCGTACATAGTAGTAATCCATGCTCTCAACCTGGGCCTCGCCAATGCTTTCTACCCTTCCTTGTGCAGGCACATTCTGGCGTTCAATTTGGCGCTTCAAGCTATCGAGACCTATGCTCAGATGCTCTCCAAAAGCTGCATCCATGCCTTTCGCCATAAATCGCAAGAAGAAAGGCATCTCTCCATAATTGACCCACGAGACCTTTACCCCTCCATTCTCTGAATCTTCAAATCGGAAATCACTGTTCATTTCAGATTCAAAAGGCTCCATAAAGCGAATCATTGTAGCAATGCTTTTTCCATCTTCTATGGAAAGAATTTCCATTTCTCCTTTGCCTGTCTCCATTCCTGTCCAGCCATACGAAGCCCCCACTCCACTTCTTTTGTCGCCGTAGGTCACCACATTGGTAGAATCTATTAGGTTCCAGTAAGACCATTTTTCCCAGGTCTCCAAATTCTCTATATGATTCATTACCATATTTTTAGGTGCATCTATCTCCGTTGATCGCACCACTTCATATCGACCGGAAATGGTAGAAAGGTAGATGAGAAAGACTGCCACTATCGTGAGCAGTACAATCAGTAAAATGCGCAGTGCTTTCATTGGGTGGTTTAGTTTGCCCGAAAATTAGGCAGAATCTTCAACAAAAGTGGAATATCGAGTAACAGGTCAAAAGCAGTTATTAGCTGTAGCTACTGCGTTATATTCGTCCAGACAAATAACTATTTCATGCGCCTACTACAAAAACAAGCGACCTATATGGGAGTGATCGGAATGATGGCAATGGCCTCTTGCACAGGACCTGCAAGTTCTTCAGATGAGAATAGCCAGGGTGAACCACTGGAGACTTCCGCTGATTTTCAATGGGAGGCAGAGCAATTTTCAGACTTGCGAATTCTGCGTTATCAAGTGCCAGGATTTGATCAACTCAACCTTCAACAAAAGCAATTGGTCTACTATCTCAGTCAGGCGGGCTTGAGTGGAAGAGATATTATTTACGATCAAAACCACCGATACAATTTGCGCATTCGCCGTGCATTGGAACACATTGTTAAAAACTACAACGGCGATCGCTCTGTACAAGACTGGGAAGCCTTTCTTACTTATGCCAAGCGTTTTTGGTTTAGCAATGGGGCCTATCACCACTACTCCAATCAAAAGCTGCCTTTGGAATGTAATCGCAGCTATTTTGAGTCACTTTTACAAGCCACCGCTTATTCATTGGAGCCAGCTATTGTTGACTGGCTGTTCAATCCTGATTTGGAACCCAAGAAGGTTTCAAAAGACCCCAATAAGGATTTGCTGCTGGCCTCGGCGGTAAACTTTTATGCCCCCGATATTTCTGAAAAAGAAGTAGCCGCCTATTATTCAAAACAAATCGACAGGAATGATCCAAAGCCCATTTCCCATGGATTGAATTCTAAAATGGTGCGTGCAGAAGACGGCTCAATTCGAGAGGCAGTCTGGAAAGCCGACGGAATGTACGGTGCTGCCATTCAAGAAATCATTCATTGGTTGGAGTTGGCCGTAGGAGTGGCTGAAAATGAAGCCCAGGGCAATGCACTCAAGAAACTGATTGAATACTACCGCACTGGCGACCTCCGCATTTGGGATGAATACAATATTCTGTGGACGGAAGCTACAGAAGGCGATATTGATTATATCAACAGCTTTATAGAAGTATACAACGATCCGCTAGGCATGCGTGGCAGCTTCGAAAGCATTGTGCAAATCAAAGACTTTGAGGCCTCTGAACGGATGAAAGTAGTTAGCGAAAATGTGCAGTGGTTTGAAGACAACAGTCCTATTCAAGACGATCACAAAAAAGCCAATGTGGTAGGCGTGAGCTACAAAACAGTGAATGTAGCCAGTGAGTCAGGAGATGCAGCCCCTTCTACTCCCATCGGAGTTAATCTTCCCAATGCCAACTGGATTCGGGCAGAACACGGAAGCAAATCAGTGAGTTTGGGCAATATTGAAGGCGCCTATGAAAAAGCCTCAGGAGAAGGGTTTTTGGAGGAATTTGCATTCAGCACGGCTGAAATAGAAAGAGCAAAAGCCCACGGCGAGTTGGCCAGTAAGCTGCACACAGCTCTGCACGAAGTGGTTGGACACGCTTCAGGCAAACTCAATGCAGGCGTAGGAACGCCCAAAGAAACATTGAAAAACTACTCTTCCACTCTAGAAGAAGCCCGCGCTGACTTGGTGGCCTTGTACTATGTGATGGATGAAAAACTCATAGCACTCGGACTGATGGAGAGTTTGGAGGTGGGAAGAGCTGAATATGACAACTACATCCGCAACGGCATGATGTTGCAACTGCGCCGTTTGAAGCCTGGAGAAGATTTAGAAGAAGACCATATGCGCAACCGGCAGTTGGTGGCGGCTTGGGCCTATGAGAAAGGCCTGGATGAAGGCGTTATTGAAAAGAAAGTAGTGGATGGCAAAACCTACTTTGTGGTGCAAGACTACCTCAAATTGCGACAGTTGTTCGGACAATTATTACGTGAAATCCAACGGATTAAGTCTGAAGGCGATTATGAAGCCGGCAAGGCCCTAGTAGAAACCTACGGAGTGAAGGTAGATGCCGAGATTCACCGCGAAGTGCTGGCGAGAAGCGAGAAGCTGAACATAGCGCCCTATGCGGGCTTTATCAATCCGGTTTTAGTGGTCAAAGAAGAAAACGGCAGCGTGGTAGATGTTGAAGTGAGCTACCCCGATGATTTTACTGAACAGATGCTTTTCTACGGAGAGACCTACTCTTTCCTACCCAACGAAAACTAGTAATAACAGAATTTCTTTCTTGAAGGCGCCCTGCGGGGCGCTTTTCTTTTACTGCCATTACAGTATTGACAATATTAACTATTTGTTAATTTCTTTGATTAGTGTAACTTTCCACCACCAACCCCCTAAGACCCAAGCTGTATGAAACAGTTAATTGAACGTGCAGATGTATCAAAATTCTTCGCGAAAGAATTAGAATTAATTCAAAACGGACAAAGCTTTTCAGAAAGTATTAGCTCGTTTCAATCTTGGCTGTGTAATTACCTCTCCTTAATAGAAGAACCTAGTGAACGTCAAATTTTCCTCCATCAAATTACCGAGGAACTGGAGGAAATACACCTCGTTCACAAATACCGAAATATTTACGGACAAACTGATTTATGCAACGATACCTGCATGCAATTGTCGCAAAAGCTGAAAGACTATTTGAACGTCAAATACGGCGTTCAAGCAGCCTGATTACAAACACTTTACTGTGCCTAACCATGGTGCTTCCCGTCTCTGGACAGGAAGCACCTTTGGTTTATATTCAGTGGATCTTCCAACAAGTTTCCAATAATACGGAAACCGCTGCCAATGAATTTATTTCTCTGGCTGATTACCTCCAATACCTAGATCAACAAGATCAACTGGAAAATGGGGAACGCGATCAACTCAAAGAACAGGCCTTGGAACGCTATGCCGATTTGAAAGAAGAATTCAAGCAAAACTGCAAGGATGTTCATGAATACCTGGTAGATTGGCAAAAAGAAGAACCTGTGCTGATAGTAGAACAGGGCATCAAAAAAGGACCAAAAAATGCAGACTGGGGCTATTGGGTGCTTGAGGGTACAAGGTCAAATGAGCGCAGCACACTTTACTTTATGTTGATTCCCGTTGGTTCAAAATGGAAAATTGCAGATGGATTTTATGAAGGAGGTATCCCCCGCTAACTTGGCCATTCAAATTAGCTACATTACCTTCGATTAGCAGTTAAAGTCTTATGACTCCCTTCATTCTTGATGCCCACGCATTAAGCGCCAACGACTATCCGGAATGGTACCAAGGATATGTGGCGCTCAGCCAAGAAAGTGGCATCTCTGCCTTGTTGAGTAACACGGTTCCAGTAACAGAAGAACTTTTCAGCAAAGCCCCTACAAATTGGCTAAGAGGCTCATACGCTCCTGGAAAATGGACCCCTCTGCAGTTGTTAGAGCACATTGCTGATGCTGAGCTAATATTCGCTACCCGTTTGTTGGCTTTGTTGCGAAAACACAATGTTGCTTGGCCGGGCTTTGATGAGAACCTGTTTGTTGAAAATGGACAAGCCCATCAGTTGGGCGCAGAACACTTGCTTCTGCGAATGCAAGCAGTGAGACAAACAACATTATTGCTGGCGAATGAAGTGCACGCTGACAATCAGCATGATCGTATTGTAGCCAACGGGAACTCCGTTTCTGCATTGGCCTTACTGGCCATTACGGCTGGTCATCATCAACATCATTTGAACATCCTTCACCAACGATATCCCCTTTCCATTGAACATTCCTGAATCAAGTCTACCGCGCATCGTGATCATTGGTGCTGGTTTTGCCGGACTGGCACTTGCTAAAAAACTTAGCGGCAAACATTTTCAGGTAGTTTTAATCGACAAGCAAAACTACCATGCCTTTCAACCCCTGCTCTACCAAGTGGCCACGGCTGGTTTGGAGCCCGATAGCATAGCCTATCCCGTTCGCAAAGTATTTGGTAAAAAAGAAGGGCTCTTTTTTCGGATGGCCGAAGTTGAGGAGATTCGAGTGGAAGAGCGCATTGTTTGCACCAATATCGGAAGCTTGACTTTCAATCATCTCATCATTGCCACGGGTTCACGCACTAATTTTTTTGGCAATCAAAAGATTGAATCTTTCAGCATGCCCATGAAGTCGGTTCCGGAGGCACTCAACCTTCGTAGTTTGATTCTGCAAAACTTCGAGGCCTCTTTGTTGACCCAAGATTTAAAAGAAAGAGAGCGCTTAATGAATTATGCCATTGTTGGGGGTGGTCCTACCGGGGTGGAGCTGGCCGGCGCTTTGGCAGAACTGAAGAAGCATGTGCTTCCGCAAGATTACCCTGACTTAGATATCAGGCGTATGCACATCCACCTGATTCAAGCAGACGACCGATTGCTTCCCGGGATGTCGAAACATTCCAGTGAGAAATCATTGCAATTCTTAAAGAAAATGGGCGTGGAAGTTTGGTTGAATACCTTGGTCAAAGATTATGATGGCCGGGAAGTTCTTACACAAAACCAACGCATTCCAGCCCAAACCTTGATTTGGGCAGCTGGGGTAACAGGTGCTTTCCCCAAAGGAATTCCGGCCGAAGCTATTCATCGAGGAAGGCTGAAAGTAGATGGCCTTCAAAGGCTGTATGGCACTTCTGATATTTACGCAGTTGGCGATGTGGCCTTTATGGAGGATGGAACGGATAGCAAAGGACATCCAATGGTGGCCCAAGTTGCCATTCAACAAGCCCATAATCTGGCAACCAACTTATTGCGCAATCGGCCGACTGAAAAGTGGAAGGTATTTCGCTATAAAGACAAAGGAAGCATGGCCACCATTGGAAGAAATAAGGCGGTGGTAGATATTGGCCATTGGAATAGTCAAGGCAGATTCGCATGGATCCTTTGGATGTTTGTACACCTGATGGCATTGGTTGGTTTCCGCAACCGCCTCGTAGCCCTCACCAATTGGAGTTTGAATTACTGGAGTTACGACAAGGGCATCCGTTTGATCATCAGACCATTTCACAGACCCAGCACATAGTGGTCGGCCAAGCGACATTCTAATTTCCAACGACTACGGATTTTCGCTTTCTCAACCCAATCAAGCGAAAATGGCCACCCAAAAGACCGCATGGAAAGACCTCTTGTTGCGCGTTATTCCTGCTCTATTGCTCGTCCAAAGCCTCTTTTTCAAATTCTCGGCGGCACCTGAAAGCGTATTGCTCTTTACCACCATTGGCATGGAACCATTTGGCAGAATAGGTATAGGAGTAGCTGAGTTGATTGCTTCAGCCATGTTACTCTATCGCCCACTGGCCTTTTGGGGAGCATTGGGCAGCTTGGGTTTAATGGCTGGTGCCCTGTTCTTTCATTTGTTTACCCCATTGGGTGTGGCCATTGCATTGCCCCAAGGAGGAAACGATGGAGGCGTACTTTTTTTAATGGCCTTGGCCATTTTTCTACTCTCTCTGCTAATTGCTTATTTTCACCGCTCAGCGATAAGTGGCATTATTCAAAAATGAATGCAGTAGCGGTACGATGTGCAGAAATGTTGCACAGCTGTGAAAAGTTATTGAAAGAGGCAGGTCAAGAAGCCTTTGTCTTTCGTCCGGCACTCTTGAATGGATCTACAGTTGGCATGCACTTCCGCCATGTATTGGAATTTTTCATGCTGTTAGACGAAAGAATGAGTACGTCTATCAATTATGATTTGCGCAGAAGAGATAGCGTTTTGGAGAATGAGTTGGAGGCTGCTTTGAGTCAGAGTGCACATTTGCGAGAGCGACTTGAAAGTGGTGATTTTCGCGATACTTCACTGACTTTGGATTGGCAATATGAGGAAGACAAAGTGGCTATTGCTACTTCCTTGCATCGTGAACTGGCGTACAACCTAGAGCACTTGGTGCATCACATGGCACTGATCAGAATAGGATTACAGTTGGCAAAACCCGACTTAGAAATACCTGAAGATTTTGGTTTGGCCAATTCCACCCGTCGTTATCGCTCGCAGAAAGCTTAATGTGTACCCTTACCGTAGGCCATAGTGCCGATGGGCTGATTTTCACCCACAACCGTGACGAGAGTGTGCAACGAGGTTTGGCAATTGCCCCAAGTTGGCATACCCATTCAGGGATTTCACTGCTCCATCCTACTGACCCTATGGGAGGAGGAACATGGTGGGCCCTTGACAAGCAAGGCCAATGTGCCTTTTTGCTCAACGGAGGGTTTGAGAAACACCAAAGACAATTGCCTTACAAACACAGCAGAGGCCTCATTCCTATTCAGGTGCTGCAGTATGCTACCATTCATCAGTTTGTAGATGACTACTCCTTTGATGGCTTAGAACCTTTCACCTTAGTTGTTCATATCAAGGGGTTTAATTACGAACTCGTTTGGACAGGTGAACAAGTTCATCTCGAAAAACTGAATTTCGCGCATTGGAAAATTTGGGCCTCTTCTACCCTTTACACTGAAGAATGGAAAAATGCCAGAAAGCATTGGCTCACCCAATGGCTGCTCCAAAATACCGCGCTAGATGCTCAGGTATTGTGGGATTTTCACCACGCTTCATTTACAGCAGACAAGGCACATGATATGCTGATGGAGCGTCATTCTCATCTGCGCACCGTTAGCGTTACCCAATTAATGCTGCCCTTTGACGGAGGAGAGCCCCTTGTTCGTTACGAAGACCGAGAGCGACATGAAGAAGTGGTTCTCAAGTCGTAAATCCTTTATTCCCGCTTGGGAATTTTGGCCGTACCAATGGGTTTATGCCGGAATTTTTGTGTACTATTTTTTTCTGGCGCTTCGCTTTAGACACCCGGCTTGGTTCAGTGCCATCAACACCTGCATACCCTACGGCGGACTATTCGGGTATTCAAAATCGGGCATTCTGAAAATGCTTCCAGTGGAAAAGGTGCCCAACTTTGTGCGTGTCTCTCCTCCTTTTGTGCTCGATGAGAAAATTCTTGAGGAACTCGAATTTCCCATGATTCTCAAACCAGACGTTGGAGAGCGAGGAATAGGCGTGGTGCTCATTGAACATTTAGAGCAGCTACACCATGCCTTGAGCCAGAGGCAACATCCTCAGATATTGCAACGCTATGTTGACTTAGCAGAAGAGTACGGCATTTTTGTGGTGAAAAAGCCGGGTAGTACTCGATTTGTAGTTACCTCCATCACCAGTAAACAGTTTTTGAGGGTTTTAGGAGATGGGAAGCACACCGTAAGCAGTTTGATCTCAGCCGACCTTAGAAACCATCGGTACATTAATCAGCTGTCTCCAGAACTCTTGAAATTGGTGCCTGCCCAAGAAGAAATAGTTTACCTACAGCCCATTGGCAATCACAATCGAGGAACCATGTTTTGCGATGCTCGTCATTTGAACAGCCATCGCCTCGAAGAACAAATGAACGAGCTGTTGAAGCCTTTAAATGGCTTTCATATGGGGCGTTTAGATCTTCGTACGGAATCATGGGAGGCCCTGCTTCAAGGACACTATCAAATTATAGAGTTGAACGGGGCAGCTTCAGAACCTACCCACATTTACCAGCCCGGATTTTCCTTCTTTGAGGCACAAAAAACGCTGTTCAAGCAGTGGCATCTTATGGCAAGCATTGCCAAAGAAGTGCTAAAGTCAAATTATCAGCTACCTCCTATCCTACAGACTTTCAGAGACTTTAGCGCTTACAAGCAACAAATAAAGCGACTGTAATTTTTTTACTTAGGTACTTTGTTTTGCATAGTACCTACCTTTTAATATATCTTTGCTTCGTCATTTACTCGGTAAAACTATGAACCTGCATAAACCTAAACCATGAATATTGACAATGCCAAGGCCCAGATGCGCAAAGGAGTGCTTGAGCTCTGCATCCTGGCTTTGCTCCAAGATGGCCCGGCCTACGTGTCTGACCTCTTAGAGCGACTTAAACAAAGCAAGATCATTGTGGTGGAGGGCACCCTCTACCCTTTGCTTACCCGTCTCAAGAACGCTGGAGTTCTCACCTACAAATGGGAGGAATCCAAATCAGGACCACCGCGTAAATATTACCAGCTCACAGACCTTGGTAGAAAATCGTATGAAGAACTTCGAGGAAGCTGGAATGAACTTGTACAATCAGTAGAACAAACCTTGCAAAGCACCGCGTCATGAATAAAACCATCAATATTAACCTAGCCGGCTTCGTCATGCATGTTGACGAAGATGCCTACGGCCGTCTCAAAGACTATTTGGAGAGTGTTAAAACCTTCCTCGCACAGTCTGAAGGTGCAGATGAAATCATGCGTGATGTGGAAGCTCGCATGGTGGAGATCTTCCAACAGCGGATGGGAACTGACCGTCAAGTAGTACTGCTAGAAGATGTTAACGAAGCCATTGCCATACTCGGTCAACCAGAAGATTATCGTGTAGACGATGAACCAGGGGCATCCTCAAGCTATACTTCAGAAGCCGACTTTCGTCCGAAAAAGCGAATCTTTAGAAATCCGGATGACAAGGTAATCGGTGGGGTAGCTGGTGGATTGGCCGCTTATCTCGGAATTGATCCTGTATGGATTCGATTGCTGATGGCCATTTTATTCCTCTCCGGTTCAGGTTTTCCCATTTATATCATTCTCTGGATAGTAATGCCAGAGGCACGCACCACAGCCCAAAAGCTGCAAATGCGCGGAGAGCCGGTCAACCTGTCGAGCATTGAAAAATCGATCAGAGACGAATTGCGAAAAGCAGGGCGTTCGATGAATAAAGCCGCCAACGACCTTCGCGATCTCAGCTTGTCTGAGCGCCTAACAAAATTTGTGCAAGATGCTGTTGATCTATTGGTTAACCTCTTCACCCTTCTGTTCAAGGCCATATTCAAGATCATCGGCGGCATTTTGGTAGCCATTGGTGTGTTCTTCATTATTACCCTAACAATCGGACTATTCTGGGGAGATATTCACGTAAATGGAGCCACCTATACCACCAGTGATGGCCTTGAGCTACTCAGAGAGTTCATCGGAAATTCCAGTGTCTATTATGCTGCCCTTACTGGCTTGGTATTGGTTACCGTGATCCCCTCTCTTTTCTTAATGGCCCTGGCCGTTCGCTTTCTTTTCAACTTGCCAAAGCTCAATCCATTGGTATTCCGCAGTACCGCAGGTTTGGTGTTCATCGGCATTGTTATGATTGTCTTTAGCAGTGTGCTTCTGGCCAAAGACTACCACAAGCAAGGAAAAGTAGAGAATGTTGTGATGGTAGAGCACCCTGGCAATCATCATCGAATGATGGTGATGGATTTACCTACTGGCGAAGAAACCATGGATATCATGCTGAACGACAGACGTAAAAGATGGATCATTGGCGATGAAATCAGTCATTTTGGTATGGTAGAATTTGATGTGGAAAAGACAAACTCAGATGCAGCTTTCATTGAGTTGCGCAGCAGTGCCCGGGGTCGCAGTGAAAGCGATGCCCGATTTCACGCCAAAGCCATCCACTACAGCATCGAGCAAAGCGACAGTATTCTCCGCTTTCCCCTATTCTACAGTATCACGGAGAACGAGCGCTTCCGATTCCAGAATATTTCGGTCACCCTTAAGCTTCCCGTTGGCCACACCGTTTATCTGGATGAGGGATTTGATGGGGTGATGGACTACCTGGGTAATGTCAATCATCTCTATACCCATGAAATGCTCGGGCATACTTGGATGATGACTGAGAAAGGGCTCAGATGCACAGATTGTCCTGATGAACCAAGTGCCGATGCCAGTGCAAGTGAGGTTTGGGAAGAGTTAGAAGACATCCCAGAACACCAAGAATAACAGCCCACCTAACCAACCAAAAAAAGAGGCTCGCCAAAGCGAGCCTCTTTGCTTTATAGAAAGCGCAATTAGAACAATTTCATATTGTCAAGCACTCCCATTACTTCGCGTACAGACTTGGCAGAATCTTCCAACAAGGCCTTTTCATCCGCGTTCAAATCCAGTTCAATAATGCGCTCAATACCGTTGCGACCCAGCTTCACTGGTACGCCTAGATAGATGTCGCTCATGCCATATTCTCCTTGTAACCAAGCACATACTGGGAAGATGCGCTTCTGATCGCGAACAATGGCCTCCACCATTTGTGCGGCCGCAGCACCCGGAGCATACCAAGCAGAAGTACCCAAAAGCTTCACAATTTCGCCTCCACCCACTTTGGTGCGTTCAATAATGGCATTGAGTTTCTCTTCCTCAATGAGTTCAGTTACTGGAATTCCACCAACGGTGGTATAACGTGGCAATGGCACCATGGTATCGCCATGACCTCCCATCAAGACCGCTTGAATGTCTTTCGGAGAAACATCGAGTTCAGTAGCCAAGAATGCTCTGTAACGTGCTGTATCCAAAATACCAGCCATGCCAAATACTCTGGAAGGATCAATCTTCGCTGTGAGGAATGCCGTGTAGGTCATTACATCCAACGGATTGGAAACCACAATGATGATGGCATTGGGCGAGTGGGCAATGACTTGCTCGGTAACAGATTTTACAATCTTCGCATTGGTTTCAATTAAGTCATCTCTGCTCATACCCGGTTTGCGGGGAAGGCCAGACGTAATCACCACCACATCTGAATTGGCAGTACGACTGTAATCATTGGTTACCCCAATGGTGCGGCTGTCATACAAATTGATAGGAGCGGTTTGCCACATATCCAAGGCCTTGCCTTCAGCAAAGTTCTCTTTGATATCCAGCAAGATAACCTCATTGGCCAATTCTTTCTGGGCACAAACATCTGCACAGGTTGCGCCTACGTTTCCGGCGCCAATCACGCTAATCTTCATGGGGAGGGTATTTGATTTGGCGCGAAGGTAAAACCGGAAGAACGAATCTCCACCTGTTGAATGTCAGCCTGCTACTTGAATTTCACCTTATTCAGTGCGAAAGCACTCATTCGAAGCAGCAACATTCCGTGTTTCCACCTCGAAATGTTGGTATCGCCATAGGTTCGCTCCTGGTATCGAATGGGCAAATCAATAATCTTCAGATTGAGTTTATACGCGCCAAAGAGCAGGTCGAAATCGCCAAAAGGATCAAACTCGCCAAAGTACTTGCGATTGGCAATCAGCTTCAAATAGTCTTTTCGAAACATCACTTTGGTTCCACAAAGGGTGTCTTTCACCGGCTGTTCCATCAGCCAACTAAAAAGCAGACTAAAGAATTTGTTACCCAAAATATTAAATGGGCGCATGCTGTTCTTTTCCAATGGATACACCAATCTGCAGCCATTGATAAACTCTCCTTTCCCCGATGCCAATGCCCGGTAAAATTTAGGGATTTCTTCAGGTGGGACGGTGAGATCAGCATCTAGAATCATCAAGATATCGCCGCTGGCAATATCGTATCCGGCTCGTACGGCATCTCCTTTACCCTTCCCGGGTTGTTGTAAGATTTTGATATCGTGCGTATCTCGGTATTTCTCTTGAATTCGCTGTATGGTTTCCCAAGTATCATCTGTTGAGTTGCCTTCTACGAAGATGATTTCCACATGCTTGCCAAATTTCGGCAAGCGGAGAATGGCATTTTCAATATTTCCACTTTCGTTGCGGGCAGGAATGACCACACTTGTGCTGTAAGCCGTCTCCCAATCAGTACTCTTATGCTCTGGAATTGGACGCGCAAAAAAGAATTGATTAATCCCCAACTGATTAAAAACCGGTAGCTTATCGAGGTATTTATTGAAAATAGTAGACAACAAGGGCCAACGATAAGGAAAGAGCAAATCTGTATTCTGTCTGTAGACTTCAAAGCCGGCCAAGTGCAACAAATTGGTGATGTCATGCTTGCTCAACCAGCTCTGTTGAGGCGACCGTTTTTTGAGCTTGATTGACTCCGCAAAACGAATAAAAGGTTGCCAAAAAAAGTTGTAGTAGGTAATAATGATACGCGTTTGGGCATGGCTCACCTTGTGCAACTGCCTGAAAGCCTTCTCGATATCAGGTAAAACCCCAACGAGGTTCGATAAAATAATCACATCGAATGGCTCTTCTTCGCGCAGATTGTCAGCGTCCATTACCTCAAACGCGATGTTGGGAAATTGCTGTTGGGCAAGGGCAATCATCGGTTCACTAAAGTCTACTCCCTTCTTGAACCCTCCGCGCACGCGCGCCAACATCTCTCCTGTACCGCAGCCCACTTCTAAAATGCGGTCATCTTCACGCAAGTAATAGTCTACATAGCGGGTAATTGACTCCCAGTAGTAGCCATTTCGCTTGCGGTATTGTATTCTTTTCTGCGCCGCTCGATCAAAATATTGGCGGTAATACTCTTTCTTCTGATGGTAGTACTCCATGGTTTACTCCTGCTTCACTGCTTCAATAGCGTCAAACTTCACGCGGAACAAATAGGCTGGTTCCAAACTCTCCTGTCCAATAGTATGCAACTGCTCAAGTGCAGTAGGATACTTCATTTGAATGTAGTACAAATAGCGCTGAATGGTGTTGATGGTAAATTCAGAGCGCTGGTTGGGATTTCTCCTCAAGCTGGCCAGAATAACATAGTGTACATTGTCTTTCTGCAAACGTTCTACCAAGTCATCTGGCGAAATGATATAGGTTTCTTTGAAATTATTGGTCAGGCTTTCCAGGCCGTCCCAGTAATCAATTCCCAAAGAATCTAAGCCAGCGGTGAGAGATTTTCTGGCATCGGCCGCGATAGACAGCGCATAATAGAACTGATCTGATTTCAAGCCACTCCCCTTGTTGGGTTCACCAAAGACCAAAAGCTCCAGTGTTTTTCTTTTCACGCCTAAGCGCAACACCTTGTCAAACTGCTGCGCTTGAATAAGTATTTTTTCTTTTCCGTTGGCTACGCTATCGATCGGAAGAAATGGAATTCGGGTAATGCCCACAAACTTCCTTCCTCCATAAATAAAGCTGATACCGGCTTTTCTACTTGCAATTTCTACCTCTTGGGGCACATTTTCAGCCGCATACTCACTCATGAGAATAAAGCTTTGCCAATCTGGGGTGTAACCAGCCAGCACGTTTCCGGCCAAGGCCTCTTTAAGCTCCTTCTGACTTTTCGCGATGGGCTCACCTCCTTCTTGCCAAACCGCTAGTAGAATCACTATAGCGGTTACAGAAACTACTGCATGCCCCAATGCCAGTTTGTATTGGGCAAATGCATAAAGAGCTCCACTGATGAGTAATAGGGTTAGAATGGGCAAATATGGAACGATCAATCGGGCTTGGTCCCAACGCGTTTGAACGGCCAAGAAAGTAAGGGCAATGAAAGCCGCCGTGAGGATGGCCAAAAAGCGGAAACTTCTGTTTTTCCAACCAAAATAGGTAGCTCCCGCAAACAAAAAGGTGATGACCAAAGTAGTAAAGGTGGCCGTCTCGGTACTGGCCAAATCTTTCAATCCCAAGAACTTCATATAATGTTTGCTCAGGTAGAGATCTGCATTTCCAGTAAAGCGACTGATGAACCCGGTGAAATCTTCGGTTCCCAAGGTTGGGTTGTACGGATCTTTCAGCAGCAAGGTGCCACCCTGACTGGAGAACTGAAGAAACTCACCACCAAAAAGAAGGGTTTTTAATCCTTGCATCCCTACGAAAACGCCAGCGAAAGCCGCGGTGAATTTGCCAATGTCGATCCAACGCTTGTCGAGGGCCAAGAAGAGCCAAACTGCGGGCAGCGCTGCATACCCCACGGTACGTGTGCTTCCCAAGAGCCATAAGAATAAGGCGATTAGCAAATGATTTTTCCAATTCGCTGATTGGTTTTCATCTACATACGCTTTAAAAACATAAAAGAGAAAGGGTAAAAGCAGCGCTAGAAAGAATGCTTCAGAATAGGTTTGAGAGGAAAAGTACATCAGCATCGGACTGCTGGCTGCAATTAAAAAAGTGGGAAAAAGAGCAGCTGCTGGAAGACGTTTTTTCAAGAGGCGATATCCACAATGAAAAAACAGCAATGTGAAAAGTGCAGAACTTAGTTTGAGCAGCTGCAATTGCAATCCGAAGACCCCTATTATTCCGGCCAAAACCATGGGATAAACGGGCCCCTGGAAGCTCGGAAATTTGCCAATGTTCAACAGATCAAAAGCGCGCGAAACATAAGCTGAATCATCACCCCCTTCACTTACTTTAAAATCGTACAACAAAAAAGTGAACAATGCTGCCACCGCCGTAACGATCCATAAATCGAGATTAGACCGCGATGCCTTTTCCTCCCATTTGTTCAGAAAACCCTGTCCGATAGACGTTCCCTCCATAGGTTCTGTTGTTTCAAGCAAAGAAAAGGTTTTGCAAGGGATAGACGGATATGGAAAGAACAGTACAATTTGTGACCTTACAATTAAGTTCACTTGATTAGATTTTGAAGCTGGGGCAACCACATTAACCAAAGCTTTGGGTTGAATCCCTACCTTTGCGCGCCTTGAAAGAAACCCATTGATTCTCTCAATAGTCATTCCGGCCTACAACGAAGCTAGAACCATCCACCTTATTTTAGACAAGGTGGCGGAGGTACAGCTTCCTGTGGGAATGGGAAAAGAGATTATTCTTGTTAACGACCATTCTACCGATGGAACCGCTGAGGCGATACGGCGCTATCAAAGTGCCCATCCCAAGCTGAATATTCAGTTTTACGAGCATGATCGGAACAAGGGGAAAGGTGCTGCTTTGCACACCGGAATTGCCCATGCCACTGGAGATTTTGTCGTCATTCAAGATGCAGACCTAGAATATGATCCGCATGAGTATAAAATTCTTTTAAAGCCTATTCTCGATGGGCATGCCGATGTGGTGTATGGTTCTCGGTTTATGGGGGGAAGTGCCCATCGCATATTGTTCTTCTGGCATTCCATCGGCAATAAGTTCTTGACCATGTTGAGCAATGCCTTCACCAATTTGAATCTCACGGATATGGAAACTTGCTACAAGCTATTTCGACGTGAGGTTATTCAAGGATTGGAATTGCGGGAGAAGCGATTTGGTTTTGAACCCGAAGTGACCGCTAAAGTATCACGGGTACCGGGTGTGCGGATTTATGAAGTAGGAATTTCCTACTATGGTCGCACTTTTGAGGAAGGCAAAAAGATTGGTTGGAAAGATGGCTTTCGCGCCATCTATTGCATTCTCAAATACAATCTTTTTAGTCGGTAAGCAGCTGTTCAATTAAGGCTTCTACACTTTTTCCATCTGCCTCTGCTTGGTAGTTCCGCACAATGCGATGACGGAGTATAGGGATAGCTACTTTGCGCACTTCCGCCGCATCTGGAGCGTATTTTCCATTAACAGCTGCCATGGCTTTGGCGCCCAAGATGAGAAACTGACTAGCTCTCGGACCTGCACCCCAGGCAATATACTTTTTCACCCATTCAGGTGCATTGGGTTGATCAGGGCGAGAACGTGCCACAACCCTCACTGCATACTCATAAACACTGTCAGGAACAGGTATTTCTCTGATTAATTGCTGAAAACGCAATATATCTTCAGCGTGAAGCACCTCTTGTAAGCGGGCGGATGCCCCACCTGTTGTTCCTTTAACGATGCGTACTTCCTCCTCAAAACTTGGATAGTTGACCTGAATATTGAACATAAAACGGTCTAACTGTGCCTCAGGCAGTGGATAGGTTCCTTCTTGTTCGATGGGATTTTGGGTAGCCAGTACAAAAAAGGGATCCGGCATCGGATAAGTGTGCCCTCCTGCGGTAGCCGCACGCTCTTGCATGGCTTCTAGTAGTGCACTTTGGGTTTTGGGAGGCGTACGATTGATCTCATCGGCCAAAAGGATATTGGCAAAAATGGGTCCTTGAATAAACTTGAATCTTCGGTTTTCATCTAAGATTTCTGAGCCAACAATATCGGAAGGCATCAAATCAGGGGTGAATTGAATTCGATTGAAACGCAAGCCTAAACTTTGGGCCACGGTATTCACCAAAAGGGTTTTGGCCAAACCAGGAACCCCTACCAGCAAAGAGTGTGAACGGCATAGCATAGAGATCAAAAGCTGATCTACTACTTCTTCTTGCCCGATAATGACC
The DNA here is from genome assembly GCA_964507215.1 of uncultured Chryseobacterium sp. GTDB lineage: Bacteria > Bacteroidota > Bacteroidia > Flavobacteriales > Schleiferiaceae > RFXV01. The sequence continues at coordinate 26,113 of CAZDPF010000008.1, forward strand.
TTGCCAATTTCCTTTTTTAACTCGGCATACTTGCGCTGGAGGTGCTGTACTGCGGCTACTTCATCCATTTGGCTCATAATTCGTCGGTATTGCTCCAATTGTAATTAAATGAACAGTCTACTAATTCTTGGCTTATTCTCACGGCCGTTTCCTTCACTTTTTCTTTCACCCAGTCTTCAATCACCTTTTGCTTTTTATCCATAGTGGCCATCATCTGTAGTCTGGAGTAGTCGTCTTTTAAATTGGCTCTATGTGGCTCTGTCTTTTCCAAAAGGCGTATGATGCGGAAGGCTTCCTTGCCATCTGGGGTACGAAGAAGTGCTGGAGTAGAGATTTCTCCCGGACTCATTTCCTCTATGGCGTAGAATAAACTTCTATCAATCTGAGAAATATCCCATTTAGAATCGCCACTCTGCGGATTGATGAGCAGTCCATTGTTGAAGCGCGTGTCTTCGTCTTCAGAAAGTTCAAATGCCGCTTGGTCAAACTGTATTTTGTCTAAGAGGATCTCTTGACGCAGACTGTCTAAATAAGCCCTTGCTTCATTGAGGTCTTGGTCGTTGATTTTGGGTTTGATGAGAATATGCCGAAGATCGAGTTCCTCTCCTCTTTTTTGCAGCAGCTGCACGATGTGATAGCCATACTCTGTTTTGAAAGGCTCAGAAACTTCGCCGTTCTGCAAGTTGAAAGCTACTGCTTCAAACTCCTTAACAAACTGACCTCTTTGAATGCCTTTGTACTCTCCCCCGTTCTTCGCACTACCGGGGTCTTCACTGTAAAGAATAGCCAAAGTGGAGAAGGAGCTTCCATTTGCTACTCTTTCTCTAAACTCATTCAGACGGTTGATCGCCTCTTGTTCTGCCTCGGTAGTTACTTTGGGAAAGCGCACAATTTGCTGAACAATTACCTCGGTGTTGATCAAGGGCAGTGAATCTTCAGGGATGCTTTTGTAAAACTGCCGAACTTCTGTAGGCGTAATTTCTACATCTTCTGTAATGGTGGCCTGCATCCGTTGAGCCGTGAGCTGATCGCTCACCATTTCCCGCATTTCCTCTTTTATTTCAACAATGCTCTTCTTGTAATACTCTTCCAATTTACGTTGAGAACCAATTTGTTGAATGAGCATGCTAATGCGCCTGTCCATGGTAGATTCTACTTCTTCCTCGCCCACAGAAATAGAGTCAATCTCTGCTTGGTGAATCAACAATTTCTCGAAAAGCATGTCTTCCAACACTTGGCAGGGAACTACTTCTCCTCCACCATAACTCTGCATCTGTTGCCGAGTATTCTGAATTTGAACGTCCCAATCTGATTTGAGGATAATATTCTTACCCACAATTGCCGCGATACCTTCTACCACCACTGGTTCTGGTTGAGCCTGTAAAGCGATGCTGCACACGCCTATTAATAGGCAGAGCAGTTGCTTAATCATAGAATTCATAGTGGTCTTTTTGAATGGCTTCATCGAGCAATTCCTGCTCAATCTTATCCAGTAAATTTCTTCTTCTTTGATTGAGTATAATACTCTTGATGGTAGAACGAACATAGGTTAATGGCGAAAGACCATCTCGGATCTGATAGTCCCAAATGTTGAGCAAATACAAGGAAGTGCTGTCTTGCACCTCCACGAAACGATTGCGTTGTAAGAACTCCTGTTGGTTGTAGGTCTGTATGGGCACCAATCGAGCAATTTGATCAAAAGACAACCAGCTGCTGTCTCTCAGGCTATAAGAACGCGCATATTGCATGGCGTAGTCTTCCAAAGCCTTCAGATCTTCAGCTTTTCTGCTTTGCATCCATTCTCTGGCATCATTCAATTTTGGCGCATCTGGAACAGTAATCAAGTAGAAAGCCCGTACAATGTTTTCCTTCAACTCAAAGTTAGAACGATTGGCTTCGAAGTATTGCAGGATTTGGTCTTCTGTAACTGTGGTATCGAGAAATTTGTTGACGATGGCCTCTTGGTACCGGAATTTGATGAGATCGTTCCGGTAGTCACTGACCAATTGTTCTATTTCCTTCACCTCATCTCCTAAGTTAAAAGCCGCTTTGGCCAAGAGAATTTGGTTTCGTGCCCACCGAACTACATATTGCCTTACCCACAACAAACAGTCTTCACCATGAAGATCATTGGGCACCAATACACTGAGCTCGTCTTGGTAGAGAATGGTTTCATAAACCCTGGCCAATGGCACCCGCTGATCTCTATTCCAAGGCAGGTAGTCGCATCCCCAACTGATGCTGAGAAGGACCAGAAAGACCAGCGTTTTCTGCATCAATTGGCAAGTTCGCTAAACACGGCCTGCTTCACCGCTTCGTCTACTGATACCGGGTATCGGGCTCTGAGTTCTTGAATCCACGCAGCTTCTAATTCCTTCTGATAATCTGCAGCTACCAACCCGCGTACTTCCTTCAACTCTTTGGTACGAGGTTCTAAAATTTGGTGCAGTTGGAAGATGAAGAATCGGCCGTTTTTCTCCAATGGCTTACTTATGGCTCCTGCTTCCATGGCTTTCACCTCGGCATACTCGGGCGTTTCTTCTAACTTGCTTTCGATCTGGATATTCAGGGCGCTCTCTGAATTGTATTTCGCCAAGATGAGCGAATCAGATGCACCTGCTTTGATATCTTTCAGCACCTTCTTGGCAATTTTTTTATTCTCGCAGTCATAGAGGGTGTAGTCATAGCGCGTATTCCAGCGGTAGTTCGCTTTGTGCGCTTCATAAAAATTCTGGAGGCCGAGGGTATCCTTCATACTGCGCGTCCATATCTTTTTATCTGTTAAGTCAAAAAGCAAGATGCCGTCTCTATACTCGTTGACCAATCTTCTGAATTCAGGGT
>CAZDPF010000008.1:29053-36935 GCA_964507215.1 uncultured Chryseobacterium sp.
TCAAAAAGCAAGATGCCGTCTCTATACTCGTTGACCAATCTTCTGAATTCAGGGTGTTTTTTTTCTAATTGGGTATCTTCATATGCCAGCAAGACATCTTCTCTGTATAAACTCATATAAGCCTCTAGGATAGTTTTTGTATCGATTTCTCCACTGAATTTACTTGAACCTGTCATGACGTAGGCAACAAAATCTGACACTGTTATGACAGAATCTGCATAACTACCTAGTTTGGATTTGTCATTTGCCACGGGGTCTGGGGCGATCCATTTTCCTGAAAAATCTTCTTTCTCTAAACGCTTTATCAATTTAGACATGGCTTTATCATCAATGTTAAATGAATACTCTTTCGCCAATCTCTCCAAAAACTCCTCCCTCGACAACTGTGCTCGGTAATCTCGTTGCACCTTGTTGTTCAATTCAGACTTTACTTCTTGAAAATCCTTTAAAGGGAACTTTTGAATAAGCTTGATGATATGCCATCCGTAAGGGGTACGAACAGGTTGGGAGAAATCGCCAGGATTGGCAAGGCCATAGGCTGCATCTTCAAAGGAGTTGACCATATCGTTCATCCCAAACTCGGGCAAGCGACCTTGGGAATTACGCGTGGTTTTATCTTGGGAAAATTGAAGCACCATATCTTCAAAACTGGCTTCGCCCGATGACACTTTTTGATGAATTTCCTCAATCTTCCGCTGCACTTCCGCCGATTGATCTGCGCTGGCATTCTCTGGAAGTAAAAGCATAATATGAGCAACCTGAATTCTACCGCGCGCAGGCCTTGTAGCATCTAGGCGGGCAATGTGGTAACCAAACTGGGTTTTGAAAACAGGGGAAATTCCTCCAACTTCAAGCCCATACACTTGATTTTCAAACGGGTAAACCATATCAAACACACTGAAGTAACCCAATGAGCCACCACGCTGTGCAGAGTAAGTATCTTCTGAGTACATTTTTGCTGCTTCTTCGAAGCTTAACTCCCCAGAGCTTAGCTGACGCTTGATGCTTTGCAGCTGTTCAAAGGCAGTTGCGGTATCCTTGGGGTTATTGAAGTCTGACACTGAAATCATGATGTGAGAAGCCGCCACATCTATCTGCATGCGTTGGTAGGCCTCTTCTACAAGCGCCTCCTCAGAGCCCTTATCTGTTAGATATGGCTTGGCCAATTGCGCGCGATAGCCATAAAACTCTTCTAGAAAAGACTGCCGCATATCCATTGCAGAGTCTTTGGCTTCCAGCACCTTCAATTTAAAATCAATGTACAATTGGAGATATTCTGCAGGAGTTTTGGGATCTATCTGCTCCCCTATATCTCGGTTTTTATTGTATACCGCCATAAACTCTTCGGCAGTGACCTCTTCCCTCCCATCAACGGTGAAAAGCACGCGTTCTTGGGCCATGGAACCGTTCCATAGCATGGCTGCAAAGCACACACTGAGAATTCTAAATCTTTTCATTGCCTGTTTGTTTGAAGCGCTCAAAAATAGGCAATGCGATAGCGTTGTGAAAAGCGGCTACCTTCTACTATAATTGGGTGATTCTGAGGTAATACGAACATCATGCGGATGGCTCTCATGCACACCAGCAGCAGTAATACGAACAAATTGCGCATGTTGTTGCAAGGTGAGGATATCTTTTGACCCGAGATAGCCCATCCCTGCACGCAAACCACCAATGAACTGGTACATGACTTCACTTAACTCGCCTTTGTAAGGCACTCGTCCCACAATGCCTTCCGGAACCAGCTTTTTAATGTCGTCTTCTACATCTTGGAAATAGCGGTCTTTGCTCCCCTGTTGCATAGCCTCTATTGACCCCATTCCGCGGTAGGTCTTGTACTTTCGTCCTTCATAAATAATGGTGTCTCCAGGGGTTTCTTTGGTACCGGCCAACAAAGAACCGAGCATCACGCTTTGCGCTCCAGCAGCTAAGGCCTTCACAATATCACCGGTATAGCGTATTCCACCATCTGCAATGAGCGGTACTCCGGTTCCTTCCAATCCTTTCGCTGCCTCCATAACAGCCGTCAGTTGAGGCATTCCTACGCCGGCAACTACTCTTGTGGTACAGATAGAACCCGGACCAATACCCACTTTAACGGCATCTGCTCCGTTGTTGGCCAGCCAGCGCGCAGCTTCAGCCGTGGCCACATTGCCAACCACTACGTCTAGTTGCCCATACTTGGCCTTTACTTTCTTAAGGGCTTCTACCACGCCTTTGCTATGGCCGTGAGCAGTATCGATAATAATGGCATCTACATTTGAGTCTACCAACGCAGCTACCCGCTCTAATACATCGGGGGTTACCCCAACAGCCGCGGCCACTCTTAAACGGCCATAAGCGTCTTTATTGGCATTGGGCTTTATGCGCTGCTTACTGATATCTCTGTAGGTAATCAGGCCCACCAATACTCCGGCATCGTTGACTACAGGAAGCTTCTCAATTTTATGCTGCTGAAGAATGACTTCCGCCTCCTCCATCGAAGTGTTCGGATGGGTGGTGATCAGCTTTTCTCGCGTCATCACCTCCCCTATCAAACGGTTGTCTTGTTTTTCAAACCGCAGATCACGATTGGTAATAATTCCTACGAGTTTTCTGTCTGCTGTAACAATCGGAATGCCCCCAATTTTGTATTCAGCCATCATTCTTCGCGCATCGCGAATAGTGGCTGATTCGGTAAGGGTGACAGGGTCGAGAATCATCCCACTTTCAGCTCGCTTCACCTTGCGAACTTCCATTGCCTGTTGCTCAATGGTCATGTTCTTATGTAACACGCCAATCCCTCCTTCTTGGGCTATAGAAATGGCCAAAGCAGACTCAGTGACCGTATCCATGGCCGCGCTAACAATGGGCGATTGAAGCGGAATATTCCTAGAGAATTTCGAAGTAATACTGACTTCGCGAGGAAGCACTTCAGAATAATGAGGGATGAGGAGAACGTCATCGTAGGTAAGTCCCTCACCTACAATTCGGGGATTGAGTGCATCCATTGGGCAATCTTCAGATTGCGTGCAAATATACAATGGCTTTGGGCCTTTCATACAAAGAAAAAGCCGCCTCCATGAAGAGACGGCTTTCTAGAATGAGCTGATGGGAGATTACCTGATGAGGTTGAAGTTTCCTCTTTGTTCAACGGGCACTTCTTCCAAAGACTGGTATTTAATGTAGTAAAGATAAACCCCCGCTGGTGCTGGTTCTCCTTTGTAATTACCATCCCATTTCTCGTCCTTATCATTGGTGTCAAATACAATCTCACCCCAACGATTGATGATGTAGAATCGGTAAGACCCGGGCTGGCTGAACACCTGTGAAGGACCGTATTTGGTATTGGTTGGGTTATCACTGCCGGGATTGAAAGCAGAAGGAATAAAGAACCTTGCCTTATGCACTGCACAATCTACGTTGGAGCTTGAGCGGAAGGGCTCACCTGCTAGATTCACAAAATTCAATGGATTATTGATTTCCTCGGCTTCTACGTAGTAGCAGAATTTGCCCAGACTCTCGCTGGCCGCTGATTCAATGAAGTCCATATAAACTGTATCTGTACCAGGTATAGTGGCCACAAGGGTAAAACCATAGTCAGGGTTGTCGCTTCTCCAAATTCGGTAATTGCCTACCTGACCAGAGTATTGTGTATATGGATTCCAACTCAGTCTATTGGTCAAACCACCGCTGGTTTCCACATTGAGGAGAATGTTTCTAGAAACATTGGAAACCGTATCACGTGCCCCACAAGAATCAAGGGCAGATATTCTGTACCAATACTTCCTGGCCTCAAAGGAAGCGCTGAAATCTGCATACTCAATAATGTAAGGCGGCATGGCGGGCTTGGGTACTGTGCCGATAGAGATGAACGGACCTAATGGATTATCTGCTCGCTCAATGTCGTAAGAAACCACATCTGCCTGACCATCAATGAAAGAGAAAGTCTCGATGGAGTTATTGCTCACCCCTACGTTGGCGAGGTACAACAACCTTGATTTGTTGGGCACATCTGCGGTGAAGCAAATCATATTGCTGATGGCGGTAACGTCTTCTAAAGTATCTACCGCTCTCACAAAGTAGCAGTAGGAATAACCATTTTGAAGATTGGCGTGAATGAAGGTAGTATCATTTGGCGGTTGTTGATTCAACAGTACCGGTGGGGATATATTACCGCTTGGATCCGTTACTTGTACCATTAACCGATACAAATGGGGCGTAAACCCTTCATAGGAAGTCCAAGTAAGACTATTGGTAGCCGTACACTTGTCGAGGTAGTTTCTCAAATGCATGGTTTTGTGCCTGATGACCGCTAGATCATCACTTTGATTGCCGCAACTATCGATGGATATCACCTTGTATATCTCTGGTTGATTGGCAGCATTGGAATTGATGTTAATCCAAGGCATTGGTGCGCCTACGGGCACGGTATCCACAATATTGTAAAGGGCTGTAGCACGATCATATTGCAGTACATAGTAGTCCACAACGTCTCCACTTGGTGAGGGCTGCCAGCTGAGTCCGGCCAAGCCTCCTCCGCCCACAGAAGCGGAATCAATATCAATAATATCATCATTGACGTTGTCGAAGAACAAGGCACTGTCTGTTGTGGAGCCACATATAGTTCCACCGCTAAGTGGAATGCGGATTTGAAAATTCACCGGGGCATTGCAAAAAGATGCCAAAACGGTAAAGGTGGTGTCTGTTGTACTGCCAATGAATGTCCAGTTTCCGGCACCAGGAGGTGATTCCGCCCAAACCTCATAGGTATTTCCCACTCCGAAGCCGTTCCAGTCGAGCTGTGCCGAACTCACTGGAGGTGGTGCTGTGGTGAGGTTCATCACAATTATACCGGTAGTGTCTGATGGGGCGCTTAAATAATCGCACATACCCAAGCTCCTGATGAAATACTCGCCATCGCCATTGTTGGGCAAGCCGTTGAGGATGGTTGAGGTAGTGGCATAGTTCCAAATGGTATCTACAGCAGAGAATACACCTGAGGGCTGGTTCGCTGGCTTAAAGTAGATAATGTAAGCCTGAAAACGGAATCCTGTATCAATTGGTGGAGTCCAAGTGAGGTTGATCCCTCCGCCCGGATCAAAACCAACGCAACCCATCTGTGGAGGGTCAGAAGGATCAGCCAAGACGGTTACTTTCAGTGTAGCAATAGAAATAGCTGGGGCAGGACAGAAATCATCCTGCATTCGTAGAGCGAAGGTGTAAGTATTCTGAAAGGAGCCACAACCATTAGATACCGCTAGGTGAGAACAGTCAGTATTCCAGTTGAATGAAACTTGGTTGTTGGTAGGGTTGACGAAGGTGGGCTGACCTGGGGCTGGTTGGATGGTAGCGCATGGCGGATTCAAGCAACCGCTATTGGGATTGTTAAGCGGCTGACCCAATTGACCTCCTGTAGCAGCAAAAGTAATACTCTGCGGGGCGAATGTGATTGGAGTAAAGTCAAAGTCTGTTGCATTCAGGCTAAATGCTACTAGATCACCCGCATAGGCGGTGGCAGTAATAAGCGATCCGTTGACATTGATGGGCACAGAACCAGGTGCTGGAGTGATCAACAGGTTGGGAGGATTGTTCACCTGGGCGCAGTTAATCAAAGTAACTTGAATATCGCGGAAGATTTCTGCTACCAATTGACCACACTTCCAAGCTTCTACTTTCACACAAGTCACATAGTTACCATCGGTAAAACTGGTGTAGCTAATCTGACCAGAGGTATTGTCGAGGCTAGCCGGTACGTTAGAGGGATTCTGCGCAGTTCCTGGCAATGGACTGGAATTGGAATAACCGGCTGACCAATTTACGCTAGGAGGATTGGAGGGTGGACTCCAGCCACCACCGAAGTTGGGCTCATCGAGAGGAGTTGCCCAATCGTAATACAAAGAATCCAACTCTTTATCAGAGGCATTGTGATTGTAAGTGAACGGATAGCCCGTGCAAATCACTGTATTGGCCGTTTCGCTGAATGTGGGCGAATCATCGTAGCAAGGATTGGCTGGATTTGGGCCAGTAGCTCCGGGCGGGGTATAAGGGTACATGATGGCACGCAGCGTATGCCCAGTACTACCTGGATTCAATATATTATCAACGGAAGTGTTTCGGCAACAAGAATTCCATGTAAAGATCCATCCTGAGGCAGGAGGGGTGCCCGTCAAAGTGATCGGAGCCGTTTCATAGATTCTTTCTTCTACAGCGCCATCACCATTTCCACCAGAATTTCCAAAAGGAGGATTAGTGCCGCAGTTCAACACTTGTGCTCCTGGGAAAGGAGCACAATCTGGAGAGATATCGGTCTGTGAAATACTGTTCATGTTGAAGGTAGCAGACCCCCCAACATTAGGATAGTTTCTTGCGGTAAGCTGAGCCGTACTTGGTGATGCGATACCATTACAATCGCGATACAGCTTCATGGTGAAGATGTACTGACCGTTTGGTGTACAGCGCCAAGTGATCTCTCCTCCCATGATGTGAGAAGCTTCAGCGGTTTGTGCGCCCCACATCAAAATAATCAGGGTGAGAATTTTCCAATAGATCTTCATGGAGATGGTCTGTTTGATGGTCAAATTTAACATGATCAATTGGGCTTGACAGCTTTCTTTATCAATGCGGGTTTGCTAATGATTAAACGAGGCACAGACTTTATTTAGTCCGACCCAAGCGGCCTCTATTCTATCGCCATATTGAGCCTGCGACAGGTTTCAATGAATTCATTCCAAATCTCCTGTACAATTTTGGCTGCGGGTTGAACAGATTGGATCTGGGCCGAAACCTGTCCTATCTCCAATTCCCCCTCCGTGAGATCGCCTTCAAACATGCCTTTCTTGGCTCTTCCCCTACCTAAAAGTGCTGCCAAGGCCTCTTTATCGGCGCCATTTTGGTAGGCCTCTACCACTTGTTGGAAGAATGGATTGCGCAAAAGACGAACAGGAGTAAGCTCTTTAAGGGTAAGCTGGGTATCGCCTTCTTGGGCCTTTATCACCATTTCTTTGAAAGCCAAATGAGCCGAAGATTCTTCGGATGCCACAAATCGACTTCCTATTTGCGCTCCTTCTGCCCCTAAAGCAAAAGCTGCCGCCATGGCCCTTCCTGTGCCAATGCCACCGGCGGCAATCACTGGTATTTCTAATGCATCTGCCACCAAAGGGGTAAGCACCATAGTAGTGGTTTCTTCTCTTCCGTTGTGGCCGCCTGCTTCAAATCCCTCTGCCACCACAGCATCAACACCTGCATCTTGTGATTTCAAAGCAAACTTTACATTGCTCACCACATGCACCACTGTTATCCCTTCTCGTTTTAGGGTTTCTGTCCATGTTCTCGGATTTCCAGCCGAGCTGAATACGATTGGAACTTTCTCTTCAATGATAGTCTGAATGTGTTCTTCTATATTGGGATAGAGCAAAGGCACATTAACGGCAAAAGGCTTGTCAGTAGCCAACTTACATTTTCTAACATGCTCTTTAAGCACTTCCGGATACATGCTTCCTGAGCCGATGATTCCCAATCCACCGGCATTTGAGACGGCAGAAGCCAGTTCCCAGCCAGAGCACCAAATCATGCCTGCCTGAATAATGGGTTTGTCTATTTGAAAGAGCTTGGTAATGCGATTTTGCACGAAAGAGGGCTTTGCTCCAAAGCTAAGGGCCAAATTTCAACGATTCAAGCCTCGGCCAAAAACCACCCGCTCTTGCCACATCCTACCCTCATGGGATAACCTGAACAAATACACTCCATCGGGCAGATGAAAAAACAAACGGTTGCTTCCAGAGGAGATAGTTCTTCGCTCTAAGCGCTTCCCGGTGACATCCAAAATCTCTAAATGCCCTTCTGATGGAATCAACTCATCCCACATTAAAGTCAATTGGCCAGACGAAGGATTTGGCCAAAC
>CAZDPF010000009.1:0-28649 GCA_964507215.1 uncultured Chryseobacterium sp.
TGAGTATTCTACATCGCCTATATCTAGCAGGCTATTCGCAAATACATGCAGTTTCTCTCGTGCTTCGAGCCCGTCTGAGCTATTGTTGAGTATTTCTTGAATGCGTTGGTCATGGGCAAAATGTTCAACGGATTCCATACTTGGCAGCACTTCCACATTGCCAAGCTTTCCCAGATCGTTGCCATCGAGCAAGAAGCTCTCGCGGATGGGCTTTGGAATGGCATCTACACCGATGCCCATTTTCCGAAGCGGTTTGGCCACTTCAAACAAAGCATCGCCTTGTGCTCTGCAATACCAATCGCCGCCCATACGAGATACCAAATCAATTTTAAAAGGATCAATTTTTCCTTCTTCATTGAGAATAGCAGGGTGAACGTGCATCATGAGTACTTGGCAAATTATCAGATTGCCAGCGCCACCGTCTTCACCAAGTGATATAACCTCATTCACTTTACATTCAAACTGTACCGGAGATTCTTTCACACGAGGAGGCTTCACTCTTTCGGATGCCAATTCTGTGAACCCAGATTTGGTAAACTCATTAATACCTTTAGGATACTCAGTGCTCGCCAATGACATTTGTTCAGTCATGGCGAAATTGACCACATTGATCACCACCTCAGGAACTTCTAGCACATTCTCCAGCGTATGTTTGGTGGTATTGCCTCTAACGCGTCGGGCGGGACTGAACACCAGTATCGGGGGATTTGCGCTGAATACATTGAAGAAGCTGAATGGGCTGAGATTGACATGACCCGAAGCGGAAACCGTACTAGCGAATGCAATAGGTCTTGGACCCACAGCGCCCAGTAATAGTTGATGGAATTCTGGAACCGCTAGGTCAGTTGGAACAATTCGCTTCATCATGGGGGAAAGTCTTTTTGGAGAACAGAGGAACAAAAATACAGGGCATATTCAGGAAGTTTGTGCTTGCTAACACACTTCAAGCTATTTTAGCGCCCGCTAAGCGGATGTGGCGAAATTGGTAGACGCACCAGACTTAGGATCTGGCGCCGGAAGGCGTGGGGGTTCGACTCCCTTCATCCGCACACTGATTGTGAAAGCCCTTGGGAATCAAGGGCTTTCGCGTTTGGTGACGACAAAGTGTGTCAAAAGTGTGTCAGTAACAAAATCAGGGAAAAAAAAGAGGCCGAAATCCCGGCCTCTTTTATCAGGTATTTTTCTTGATTAAAATTTCACTACCCAGGCATCTGAAATCACGGTTCGGGCTTCGCCTTTTGCCTTCATTGCGGCGTTTACATTGTCAAAAGACTTGTAGACAACGCGGTAGGTGTTGATCTCCTCGATATACAAAATCTGCATCTCGCTTCGATCCAACGACACCCGATCAACAAACTGTTGGGCTCTCGCCTGGCTAGGGAAACTGCCAATAATAACGCGCCACATGGGTGCATCAACATCTACAGGTGCTGTAACCACTTCATTTTTCACCTCTACAGGAAGAACACGCTTATTCTTCTCAGCTCGCAAGCTATCTACTTCGGTTTGCAAACCTGAGATGCGCAAGTTCTTTTCCTGCATATCCATTTGATGCCTGCTTCTCAGCTCATCCATCTCTTCCTTGGTGCTCTTCTCTGATTGCGCCAAAGCGTCGTAATTGGACTTTTTAATCAGCATTTCATCTTTTCCTACCGACTTACCCAACTGGAAAATAGCGCCTAACTCTACCGTGGCCATTAAATCTGTACCCGCACCGCTTTCGAATGCATCTAAATAATCATTTGCATAGAGATATTTCAAGGTTGTTTGAAGTTGAAGGCTAATGTTATCTGTCACAGGGTACTGAAATTGTCCACCTGCTGTAAGCGTGGCCGCTTTGGAATATGCTGCACCATCGCCTGGGTGACTCAAAATTAATTGACGATCAGGACCTGGCTTGTCGTAAGCATTCACGTAGAAAAACATGAAGCCCAAACCACCAGTTACATTCAACTTGGCTTTTGACCCTTCCTTAAACCATGGAAGAATGTTATAGTCTGCAAAAATTCCAGGTTCAGAAATAAAAGTCTGTGAATAGTACACATTGTAGCCATCCATAATCCCCATTAACCAAGCTCCTCGGATCACCAAACGTTCATTGTATTGATACCCAATGCCGAGGTCTAATCCAATATTAAACCTATTGAAATCGTGATCGTTACCGTTGTTGTCTGTCAGCGGCCAGAGGTAGGCCAAGTTGGTGTGAACGCTGAGTTTCTCTTGCCAAGCTTGTCCAAAAACATGGGTTGTCACGAAGACAAATGAGAAAAATGCGAGTGTTGATTTTTTCAACATGGAAGCAGAACTTTTTGCCAAAGGCCGAAAATAGTCTTTTTTAAATCTGTTTAACAGCACCAATACGTTAAGGAAGGCATTTCCTGTACTTTTGTGCCCCTTAAAATGAGCACCCCATGAAATTCGACCTCGAGAAAAAGGACGAACTCAACGCAGTCCTCCATTTGCATATTGAAAAAGAGGACTATTCCGAACGTGTAGAAAAGGCCATTCGCGATTTGCGCAAGTCAATGAATATGCCTGGTTTCCGAAAAGGACATGTGCCTGTAGGACTGATCAGGAAGCAATATGGCCAGTCTATATTGATCGACGAAATCAATAAAATCCTTCAAGATGGGGTGAATGGCTACATCCAGGAACAGCAATTGACCTTACTCGGTCAACCTCTTCCAATTGAAGATCAATCCATTGATTGGGAGGCTGAATCTTTCGACTTTTCGTTTGAATTAGGTATCGCTCCGAGCGTGAAACTGACCATCGATCCTCAGGTTGATAAGCTTCCTTATAAGAAAGTCAATATCACTGAAGAGCTGGTGAACGAAGAAGTAGATGCGTTGCAGCGCAGGCATGGTCAAATAGATCAAGTGGAAGAAGTTGGACCTGCAGATTACGTTCGCGGACAGTACGTTGAAGAAGGCGTAGATCATGGGCATTCTCATTCTACTGGTTTTCGACTAGACGATGCAGACTTCAGTCAGTTGCGTGAGCTGTTTATTGGCGCTCATAAAGAAGAAACCCGTGTGATCGATGTGGAAGCGCATTTTGCCTCTTTAGACGATGCCGCTCGAGCGCTTGGAATTGAATCAAGCCATCTTCAAGAACACGGAAAGCGTTTTGTTTTCACCATTGAAGGCATCGTTCGGGTAACTCCTGCTGCAGTAGATGCCGATCTTTTTGAGAAGGTTTTTCCCGCGGTAACAGAAGAAGCCGAGTTTCGGGAGAAGGTAAAAGCGCAAATCGCTACTTCTTTTGAATCGGATAGCCAAAGGATGTTTGAAAATAGCATGGTAGATTACCTCCTTGACAAACTAGATATTCAGCTACCTGAACAGTTCCTCAAGAAATGGATGACCACTGCAGCTGAAGAACCTATTTCCTTGGAACAAGCCGAAGAAGAATTCCCTGCAATGGCCAAGGGCATTCGCTGGCAACTCATTGAAAATGCTGTTTCACAACAAGAAGGTCTCAAAGTAGAGCGTACGGATATGGAAGAGGAAGCTCGCCTGATGGTTCGCGAGCAAATGGCCGCTTATGGCCAATCAATGATCGATGATCAATTGATCGAAAGCCTCTCTCAGCATTATCTCAATGATACGAATCACGTACAAAAGCTCTATGAGCGTGCCAGACAGCGAAAAGTCTTGGCTATCTTGGCAGAGAAGTTTGGTAAGAATGAAGAGTTGGTAGACGCCAAAGACTTCTATACCCAACAATAACTGCTTAATTAACGTTTCAACATTATGGACGGAAAAGAATTCAAAAAGTATGCTCTGCAACATCAGGGCATCAGTACCCTAAACCTTGAAGGGTACATCAATGCCAGTTTAACACCTTATATTATTGAAGAGCGACAACTGAATGTGGCCCAGATGGACGTGTTCTCTCGATTGATGATGGACCGCATCATTTTCTTGGGAACTGCCATCAATGATCAGGTGGCCAATATTGTGCAGGCCCAGTTGCTCTTTCTTGAATCAGTTGATGCCAGAAAAGACATTCAGATTTATTTGAACTCTCCTGGTGGGTCAGTTTACGCCGGCTTAGGGATTTATGATACCATGCAGGTTGTAGCACCCGATGTGGCAACCATCTGTACCGGAATAGCTGCTTCTATGGCTGCAGTACTATTAGGAGCAGGATCTCATGGCAAGCGCACAGCTTTGATGCATAGCCGCGTGATGATTCACCAACCGATGAGCGGTACACAAGGTCAGGTGAGTGACATGGAAATTGCCTTGCGTGAAACCCAGCGCGTACGCGATGAACTTTATCGTATTCAAGCCAAACATACAGGCCAAACTTTTGAGAAAATCAAGGAGGATTCTGATCGAGACAACTGGATGAGCAGCGAAGAGGCCAAAGCATATGGAATCATTGATGAAATCTTGACCAGCAAGAAGAAAGAAAACAAAGAAGACCTATAATTATGGCAACCAAGAAAGACAATTTGAGCTGTTCTTTCTGCGGAAGAGCCAAAAAAGATACCCAAGTACTGATAGCAGGAATTAATGGTCACATTTGTGATAGCTGCATCAGGCAAGCGAGCGCTATTGTTCAGGAGGAGCAGGACCAAAAAGAGCAAAAGGAGATTTCTTCTAACCTCAAACTCACCAAGCCTCATGACATAAAAGCGTTTGTAGATCAATATGTAATAGGTCAAGACGAGGCCAAGAGAGTGCTTTCTGTTGCGGTTTACAACCATTATAAGCGCTTGATCTACGGCAACAAAGCGGATGGTGAAGTAGAAATAGAAAAATCCAATATTGTGCTGGTCGGAGAAACCGGTACAGGAAAAACCCTACTTGCAAGAAGCATCGCGCGTATGCTCAATGTTCCGTTCACCATCGTAGATGCTACTGTACTCACAGAAGCTGGTTATGTGGGAGAGGATGTGGAAAGCATACTTACCCGCTTGCTGCAAGCAGCTAACTACGATGTTGAAGCAGCACAACGAGGAATAGTCTTCGTAGATGAGATCGATAAAATTGCCAGAAAAAGCGATAATCCATCCATTACACGTGATGTCTCAGGAGAAGGTGTTCAACAAGCACTTCTCAAACTTCTAGAAGGGACTAAAGTGAATGTTCCGCCGCAAGGAGGCAGAAAACATCCTGACCAGAAGTTTATTGAAGTAGATACAAGCAACATCTTGTTCATTGCAGGAGGAGCGTTTGATGGTATTCAAAGACATATTGCCAATAGGCTCAATACCCGTGCAGTAGGCTACCAGAACAGTCAACAACGCGATCAACTCGATATTGAGAATATGTTGCAGTATGTGAGCCCTCAAGATCTGAAGTCGTTTGGATTGATCCCAGAATTAATCGGAAGATTACCCGTTTTGGCTTTCTTAAATCCTTTGGATAGGAGCACTTTACGACGAATCTTGATTGAACCCAAAAACGCCATCCTCAAGCAATACGTGCGCTTATTCAAGCTCGATGGAATAGAGCTGGAAGTGAAACCAGAGGCCATTGATTTTATTGTAGATAAAGCTTTGCAATTTAAGCTGGGTGCCAGAGGACTTCGTTCCATTTGTGAGGCTATCTTGAATGATGCGATGTTTGACATGCCCTCACGAAATGATCAGCAGAAGTTAGTGGTCGACCTAGAATTTGTTTCCACCAAACTGGGTAAGACTACTATGAAGCGACTTAAAGCCGTTTCCTGATCCAACTGCAGAATTCATAAGAAAGGCCAGATTGTTCATCATGGCCTTTTTTTGTGCTTTCTATTTTCCATTCATCAATAGAAAACGTCGGAAAAAAGGCATCTGCATCAAAATCCCCTTTTACATGGGTAAGCTCCATACGATCTGCCAATGGCAGCGCTTGCCGGTAAATCTCTGCACCGCCTAGAATCATACAAACTTCTTCTTGACAAGCTTCTATGGCTGCGTGTAGGTCAGTGAAAGCCCTTACGCCCGGATGATTCCAATTTGGATTTCGAGTCACAACCCAATTGACACGATTGGGAAGTGGCTTGCCCAAAGAGTCAAAAGTTTTCCTGCCCATGATGACGGTGTGGCCTGTTGTAATGGTTCGGAAGTGTTTGAGGTCTTCTGGCAAATGCCACAACAATTGATTGCCCTTCCCGATCTCATGGTTATTGCCAATAGCGGCAACCAGCACTATCTCACTCATACAGCTACAGGTGCTTTAATGGCGGGGTGGGGATCATAACCTTCAATGGTAATATCCTCAAAATGAAAAGAGAAAAGGTCTTTAACAGCCGGATTGAGTATCAGCTTAGGCAGCGCACGATGCGCTCGCTGCAATTGCTCGTTCACTTGCGTTAAATGATTAAGATAAATATGGGCATCGCCAAAAGTGTGCACAAAATCCCCCACTTTCAATTCACATACCTGAGCCACCATGTGGGTGAGCAAAGCATAAGAAGCGATATTAAATGGAACACCTAAAAATAAATCAGCACTTCTTTGGTAGAGTTGACAACTTAGTTTGCCTTCTGCCACATAAAATTGAAACATTACATGACAAGGCGGTAAGGCCATTTGATCTACAAGGGCCACATTCCAAGCGCTGACCATATGTCTGCGTGAATCAGGATTGGTCTTCAAGCCTTGAATCAACCGAGCAATTTGATCCACATGCGTTCCACCTGGCCCCGGCCAAGAGCGCCATTGATAGCCGTAAACGGGTCCTAAATCACCATTTTCATCGGCCCATTCATCCCAAATACGCACATTGTTGGCCTTCAAATACGCAATATTGGTGGAGCCTTGTAAGAACCAGAGCAACTCATGAATGATTGAGCGCAGATGCAGTTTCTTGGTAGTGACCAATGGAAAACCGTCTTCCAAATTGAATCGCATCTGATGTCCGAATACCGACAAAGTGCCTGTTCCTGTGCGGTCTTCCTTTTTAACGCCTTCATTCAAAACGCGGCGAAGTAGCGCATGATACTGTTCCATTGTTCAAAAATACCAGAGGAAGTGGCTGCGAAAATGCCATTCTGAAAGCAAGTATGAACGTGCAATTCACAGTTATTGCCCGAGCCATCGAGCATGGAACTCTTTGTCACTTCGCTACCTTTGTCTGCTTCAAAGAATTTTATCAGCATGTTTGAGAACCTCAGTGAGAAACTCGACAAGGCCTTTCATAGCCTGAAAGGAAGAGGACGAATCACAGAGATTAATGTGGCCGAATCGCTAAAGGAGGTTCGTCGCGCATTGGTAGAGGCAGACGTTAGCTACAAAGTGGCTAAGGAATTTGTTGATACCGTGAGAGATAAGGCTATGGGTCAAGAGGTGCTAAGTAGCCTGCAGCCCGGTCAGTTGATGGTGAAAATCACCAGAGATGAGATGGCCAATCTCATGGGCGGTCGCGCGGTTGAACTCAATCTTTCGGGTCAACCCAATGTGGTTTTAATTGCTGGTTTACAAGGTTCAGGTAAGACCACTTTTAGCGGCAAACTGGCATCCTACCTCAAAAGAAAGAAGAGCAAAAGGCCATTATTGGTGGCCTGCGATGTGTATCGTCCTGCGGCCATCGAACAATTGCGTGTGCTAGGAGAACAAGTAGGGGTAGAGGTGTTTCTACAGCCGGGAAACCCTGATCCAGTAGATATTGCACTGCAAGCGATTGCGCACGCTAAGAAAAATGGACATAATTCAGTCATCATTGATACCGCCGGTCGACTCGCAGTTGATCAGGTGATGATGGATGAAATTCGCAGAATTCACCAATCTGTGAAGCCCAATGAAACCCTGTTTGTAGTGGATGCTATGACGGGTCAAGACGCTGTAAATACCGCCAAAGCCTTCAATGAAGTGCTGAATTACGATGGGGTGGTGCTGACCAAATTAGATGGCGATACCCGCGGGGGAGCAGCACTCACCATACGGTCTGTAGTAGACAAACCCATCAAATTTGTAGGTACCGGTGAAAAAGCAGATGCCTTAGACATCTTCTATCCTGATCGCATGGCGGATAGGATTTTAGGTATGGGGGATGTGATTTCATTGGTTGAAAGGGCCCAAGAGCAATTTGATGAAAAGCAAGCCCGAAAAGTTCAGAAGAAGATTGCCCAGAACAAATTTGGCTTCGATGATTTTTTGCAGCAATTGCAGCAGATCAAGAAAATGGGCAATATGAAAGATCTCTTGGGAATGATTCCCGGTATGGGCAAAGCACTCAAGGGAATTGATATTGACGACGATGCCTTTAAGGGCATTGAAGCCATTATTCAATCAATGACCCCAGAAGAGCGAAGCAATCCAACCATCATCAACGGCAGCAGAAGAAGAAGAATAGCCCTAGGTTCTGGTTCACAAGTAGAAGATGTAAACCGATTGCTCAAGCAATTTCAGGACATGAACAAGATGATGCGAATGATGCAGTCTGGTGGTCCCAGAGGGTTGCAATCGATGATGCGCAGATAACATGACTACAGTTTTAGATGGAAAGGAATTGGCAGCTACCATACGCCAAGAGGTACAAGAAAAAGTAGCGGAGTTTACAGCTAAAGGTTTTCGTCAACCCAAGTTGGTTGCAGTACTTGTAGGAGATGATGGTCCGAGTGAGACCTATGTTAACGCCAAAGTTCTAGATTGCCAGCAGGTTGGATTTTTATCTGATGCCATCCGACTGCCTGCTCAAACCACTGAATCCGAATTACTAGCGCTGGTAAAGCAATTAAACGATGACCATACAGTGGATGGCTTCATTGTGCAGTTGCCATTGCCAAAGCATATTGATGAGCAAAAGGTATTGATGGCCATTAAACCATCCAAGGACGTAGATGGCTTTCACCCGGAGAATATCGGTCGAATGGCCTTGGATTTACCCTCTTTTATTCCGGCTACGCCCGCGGGCATTTTGGAAATGCTCAAGCGCTACAATGTGCCAACAGAAGGCAAGCTTTGCGTGGTGATTGGCAGAAGTAAAATTGTAGGCATGCCGATGAGCCTGCTCATGAGCAAGAATAAATTCCCCGGAAATTGCACAGTGATTCAAACGCATAGCCGTACCAGCAACCTCAAGGAACTCTGTGCACAAGCAGATATTTTAATTGCCGCTTTGGGAAGACCTGAGTTTGTAACTGCAGATATGGTGAAAGAAGGCGCTACTGTTATTGATGTAGGTATTTCAAGAATTTCAGATGCTTCCAGAACACGCGGTTATCGCATTGTAGGAGATGTGAAGTTTGAAGAGGTGGCTTCAAAATGCCAATTTATTTCTCCCGTTCCAGGTGGAGTAGGTCCTATGACCCGTACGGCTTTGCTGACAAACACCTTCAAAGCCTATCAAAGCAAATGGGCTCAATAATGACGGCCATTCTCCTCACTGTTCCTGCCTTTTTCTCTATTGGAGGAGGTGAGATCTTCTTCATTTTATTGGTAGTCCTCCTTTTTTTTGGTTCAAAAAATCTTCCTGAATTGGCACGCGGTCTGGGCAAAGGCATTAAAGAAATCCGCCATGCTACTGATAGTATCAAAAGGGAAATTCAAGATTCTGCCGGAATGGATGACGAGGCCATACACGCCGTAAGAAAGGAAGTGGAGGAGAGTAAAAAGGCGATGGAAGAAGCTGAGGGTGCTATCCGTCGCGGAATGAAATCTTGATCTTTGGTAGCTCTACTTATTCTTGCAGGCCTAGTGCTGCTAATCGCTGGAGGTGAGGGATTGGTGAGAGGTGCTGCCTCCTTGGCGCTCCGCTTGCATATCCCCCCCATGATTGTGGGGCTTACCGTGGTCAGCTTCGGAACTTCTGCCCCTGAACTCATGGTGAGCTTGCAGGCTGCCTTGCACGGCCATCCTGATATGGCTGTAGGAAATGTAGTGGGCTCCAATTTGAGCAACATCGGTTTGATTTTGGGCTTTACAGCACTCTTTTTCCGGATGGATGTGAATAGAAAAGACTTTCGCAGAGACTTCCTCTTTTTGCTGCTGTTCACAGGCCTTTATTATTTTCTGCTGTTGGACGGCCAGACCAATTTTACAGATGGACTGATTTTACTCATCGTCTTGTTGGTTTATCTTTTTGTCTTGCTGCGCTCTGTGCGGATCAATAGGGTGAAAGCGCGAGAAGAGAAAGTAGAGGAGCAGATTCCAGATCCGCTATGGAGATCATTGCTTTTTATTGTTATTGGCTTGGTCGGACTGAAGTATGGAGCCGATTTATTGGTGAACGGCAGTGTGTCACTGGCTGAAATGTGGGGGGTGTCTGAGCGGGTGATTTCCTTGAGCATTGTTTCCGTAGGTACCAGTCTTCCTGAACTGGCAGCGAGTATTATTTCGGCTTATCGTGGACAGAAAGAGATGGCTTTGGGCAATGTAATTGGTTCCAACATCTTCAATATTGGCAGTGTCATTGGAATTTGTAGCCTCATTACGCCGGTCGCGCCTGAGTCTAGTCAGATCTTATCTGTAGACTATTGGTGGATGATTGCCCTCACCTTGGCGATTCCTGTTTTATTGTGGTTACCTCGACAATTTCACTTTGTTCATTGGAAGGGAGGGCTATTGTTGGCGGGGTATCTTGCCTATTTGTTTGTAATATTTGGCTAGCACCCCTAGATATTTGGGGGTATGTTTGTTGGGTGATGAAAATCTGATAGTTTTGCCGAAAATTTTTCCGGCATGTCCAACCATCGTTTCAGAAGCCTTGAAACGGCTTCCCATCGAGTTCCCGTAGAGGTCAACATCCCTAGCGGCGGAATTCCATCGTATTTCGGCGAAATGGTCTTCAACAAGACCGCCATGCGCGACTACCTTGGAAGTGAAGCTTTCAAAAGTGTTATGGCAGCTATCGAATACGGAAACAAGATTGACCGTGTCATGGCTGACCAAATTGCATCGGGCATGAAGGCTTGGGCCTTGAACAAAGGTGCTACCCACTACACCCACTGGTTTCAACCCTTAACCGGGGCTACAGCCGAAAAACACGATAGCTTCTTTGAGCCTACATATGATGGTAAGGCGATGGAGAAATTTGATGGAAGCTTATTGGTACAGCAAGAACCAGACGCTTCCTCATTCCCCAATGGCGGAATTCGCAACACTTTTGAAGCCAGAGGGTATACCGCTTGGGATCCTACTTCTCCGGCTTTCATCATCGGTAAAACGCTTTGTATACCCACTGTTTTTGTTTCCTATACTGGGGAGGCACTCGACTATAAAACGCCCCTCTTGCGTGCGCTTCAAGCCGTTGATCAGGCCGCCACTGAAGTGTGTAAGTACTTCGATAAGAATGTAAGTAAGGTAACATCTACCTTGGGTTGGGAGCAGGAGTATTTCTTGGTGGACAACGCCTTGTTCAATGCGCGACCAGATTTAATGCTCACCGGAAGAACCTTGTTGGGGCATTCTCCTGCCAAGGGACAACAATTAGACGACCATTATTTTGGTTCTATTCCCGAGCGCGTGATGCGTTTTATGCGCGAGTTTGAATACGAAGCACATCGCTTGGGTATTCCAATTAAAACCAGGCATAACGAAGTGGCTCCTGGGCAGTATGAAATGGCGCCAATCTTTGAAGAAGCCAACCTAGCCGTCGATCACAACAGCTTGGTTATGGACATCGTGGAGAAGGTGGCGCGTAGACACGGTTTGCGTGTATTGCTGCATGAAAAGCCCTTCGCCAATGTAAACGGAAGCGGAAAGCACAACAACTGGTCGCTTGCTACAGACACCGGAGTGAACCTTTTGAGCCCTGGAAAAAACCCAATGGGCAATTTGCAGTTCCTCACCTTCTTCATCAACACCATCAAGGCAGTACACCGTCATGCAGATTTGCTTCGTGCAAGTATTGCTTCGGCTGGCAACGACCATCGCCTTGGGGCCAATGAAGCACCGCCTGCCATTATCTCTGTATTCATCGGTACCCAGCTTTCATCTGTTTTAGATGAGTTGGAGAAAATTGAAAGCGGCAAGTTGAGCGCAGAGAAGAAAACAGAGCTCAAGCTTAATGTAGTAGGCAAGATTCCAGAGATTTTGCTCGACAATACCGATCGCAACCGCACCTCACCTTTTGCCTTTACTGGAAATAAGTTTGAGTTCCGTGCGGTGGGTTCTGCCTCCAATTGTGCCGGTCCAATGACAGTACTGAATACCATTGTTGCACAGCAGCTTCGCGAGTTCAAGCAAGAGGTAGATCAGTTGATCAAAGACAAGAAGATGAAGAAAGATGATGCCATCTTCAATGTACTTAAAGAGTATATCAAGTCTTCTAAAGCCATTCGTTTTGAGGGAGATGGCTACAGCAAGGAGTGGGAAGAAGAAGCCGCTCGCCGTGGCTTGAGTAACGTTCGCACCACCCCGCATGCCCTAGATTTCTTTGTGTCAAAAGAAGCCATGGAAGTATTCGAATCCATGGGGGTCATGAACCATACAGAGGTACATGCTCGCTATGACATCATGCTGGAGAATTACCAGCTGAAGATTCAAATTGAATCTCGTGTTCTGGGCGATATGGCAGGGAACCACATTGTTCCAACTGCATTGCGCTACCAGAGCCTGCTGATGAGAAATATTGAAGGAATGGTGGAGGTGTTTGGAAAAGAAGCACTCGACAAGCTGGCTCGTGTGCCCAAGAACATGGTTCAGGAAATTGCTGAGCGCATTTCTGAGATCATCACCCTTCGCGATGAAATGATAGAAGCACGTAAACGTGCCAATGCATTAGATGATACTCGCGCAAGAGCCATTGCTTATTGCGAGGAAGTATTCCCTTATTTGGAGCGTATTCGCTACCAATCAGACAAGCTGGAGGTACTTATTGATGATGAGGTTTGGACCTTGCCAAAGTATCGTGAAATGCTGTTTTTGAGATAGATAAATATCCGAAGTACAAGAAAGGGCTCATCCATTTGGATGGGCCTTTTTTGTTAAATCGTACAGATCATTCCAAGACGTTCATCGCTTAGGGCTATTTGTATATTTTAGCACATTACAGAAAGCAATCAATCAGCATGGCATTGAGCAAAAAGAGCGCATGGTGGTTTCTGGCAGGAATGCTGTGGCTGGCGAGCAGCCTCCAACCGTTGAGCGCCCAGAAGGAGGAAACTCCACAAGAGGAAACAGAGGAGAAGGAAACCAAGGTTCCTAAGGCCACCAAAAAGGCCATGGAGTTTTTTAGAGCCAAAGAATATTCTCTGGCCATAGATGCCTTAAAAGAGGCGTTTAGCAAAGAAAAAAGTCGCGAAAAGAAAGCGGAGATTTCATTCTATCTCGGCGAAAGCTATCGCCATACCCTCAATTATAAGCAGGCCGAGGCCCAATATAAGCGGGCAATGAAGCTGGAATACGGTCCGGATGCCCAATATTGGTATGCTGAAATGCTCAAATCTCAGGGTGAATATGAGGATGCCCTGGTAGAATTTGAGAATCTGAAGCAAATGAGCCCAGGCGACAAACGAGCAGAACAGGGAATTGAAACCTGCCGCTTGGCCAAAGAATGGATGGGCAACCCCAGTCGCTACATGGTCTCCAATGCAGGTGATCTGAACTCCCGTCAGCGTGACATGACCCCTGTGTATGTCGATCGGCCGAGGAACGGACAAGAAGGGAGATACGATGGTACCCTTTATTTGGTTTCTGCTCGTGAAGGCGGAACCGGGAAAAAAGAAGATGGATGGACGGGAGAAGGTTTTATGGACATCTGGTCTACCAAAGGGGAAAGAAAAGCGGCTGGTAAAAGAGGCCGCAAAAAGAAAGGGCAGGCTGATGAAGTAGAGCCATTGAAGTTTGCCGTACCCGTGCCATTAGACGAGATTCTCAACTCTCCTGATCACGAGGGCACCATGTGCTTTGATAGCAGAAAGAAAGACCTCTACTTTACCCGTTGTCAAGATCAGAAATACCAAACACTTGGTTGTGCAATCTATGTTACCCGTCAGCGCGGTCAAACATGGGAAGAACCTGAGAAAGTAGTACTCACTGAAGATAGTTCAGTTTCTGTAGGACATCCTTCTTTGTCACCTGATGACAAGATTCTCTACTTCGCGGGCAATCTCCCCGGCGCGGTAGATGGTAGCAAAGACTTGTGGATGACCACTTACGACAGAAGAGAAAAGGCTTGGAAAGAGCCCACTAACCTGGGTAAGATTGTCAATACTCCGGGCGATGAGCTTTTCCCTTTTGCCCATGATGATGGCTATTTGTACTTCTCTTCCAACGGACATCCAGGAATGGGAGGGCTTGATATTTTCCGCGTTAAGGTTGGTGAAGATGGAATGCCCGTAGGACAGGTAGAAAATATGCAGTATCCAATCAATACCGAGGCAGAAGACTTTGGTATTGTGCTGCAACCCGGAGGCGCCCAATATGGCTATATCACTTCCAATCGCGAGGATGGTCAAGGATCAGATGATATCTACAGCATTTTCGAAGTTCCATTGATGTTCCAGTTGGAAGGAGTGGTAACCAGCACCAAAGACAACAAACCCATTCCACAAGTCACAGTGCGCATGGATGGCAGCGATGGCTCTAGCATTGTGGTGAATACAGATGGAAGCGGACGTTATCTCATCGAAAAAGACAAACTGCAAGAGAACACCACCTACAAGCTCAGCTTTGAGAAGAAGAAATTCCTCAATGCCAATGGCGATGTAACCACCGTAGGAGTGCCATTTACGGCATTTGAATTCAATTCTTCTGAGAATATCTTCTTGCACACCATGACCTTGAACAAGGGAATGGAGCCCATCGAAGTGCCCATCGTACTGCCCAACGTACTGTTTGATTTGGCTAAATGGGATCTCCGTCCGGAAGCCATGGTGTCTCTAGATTCTGTTGTGACCATTTTGAATAACAACCCCACCATTGTTATTGAGCTACGTTCACATACAGACTACCGCGATACCGATGAGAAAAACAAAACCCTTTCTCAACATCGGGCTGATACTTGTGTGAAATACCTTATTTCTAAAGGAATAGCTTCAGACCGATTGGTGGCTGTTGGTAGAGGAGAGGATGAGCCTTTTACGGTAACAGAAGGTTACAAAGGTTTCGGAGCCGGTGAATTCAAAGCAGGTACCGTTCTTACCGAAACGTACATCAAATCGTTGGCAGCACCCCAGCAAGAAGTGGCTAACCAGATTAACCGCCGTACCGACTTTAAAGTGTTGAGAGATGATTATGTGCCCAACCAGACCAAGGTAGAGGTAGTGGAAGGCGGAGGAACGCCAGCGAAAGGAGATGATCAAAAAGCAGAAGCGCGTCCGGAAGGCCAAATACATATTGTTGAATCCAATCGCGAGAGTTTTGGAAAAGTAGCCAGAGACTACAGCATTTCGGTGAGCCAATTGCGCGAACTGAATGGTGGTCTTCGCGGTGTTCGACCATTTGAAGGATTGGAATTGAAAGTCACTCCCGGGGGCGACTATGATGAATATGATGCCAAGCGCTATCGCGTAGATAGAGAGCGTTCATTGAAGGAAATTGCCAAGAAATTGGGTATTGATGACAAAGAGTTGAAAGAATTGAATCCGGATGTAAAAGACAAAGATTTGGTGCCCGGATTTATTATCTTCATCAAGTAAATAACAAACACTCACCGCTTGCACAGGTGAACCCCGCTTCGGCGGGGTTTTTTGTGAAGTATATCTTGCCAAGACCGCATCAAAAGCCCCGTTTCCCCTGTATTTTTGCAGTATGACCTCAACCGAACGTTACGCTGGCAGAGGGGTGTCCTCACAAAAGGAAGATGTCCACAAAGCCATTCGCAACATAGACAAAGGACTATTTCCCAAGGCCTTCTGTAAGATTGTACCTGATTCTCTGGCTGGAAGCGCTGAGCACTGTATTGTGATGCACGCAGATGGCGCAGGAACCAAATCGTCATTGGCCTATATCTATTGGAAGGAAACAGGTGACCTTTCGGTCTGGAAAGGCATAGCCCAAGACGCGCTCATCATGAATATTGATGACTTGCTCTGTGTAGGTGCCATTGGCCCTATATTGATTAGTTCAACCATTGGCAGAAACAAGCGCCTGATTCCGGCAGAAGTACTTGAGGCCATTATTAGTGGAACGGCAGAACTCATTGAAGAGCTCAACCAATGGGGTATGGAGCTCATCTTAACCGGAGGAGAAACAGCAGACTTAGGAGACCTCGTTCGAACAGTAGTGGTAGACAGCACCGTAACCACTCGGATGCGGCGCGATGAGGTGATAGACAATGCCAACATTCAAGCCGGTGACCTTATTGTGGGCCTGGCCAGCTTCGGTCAAGCAAAGTATGAGCATACTTATAATGGTGGAATGGGAAGCAATGGACTCACTTCTGCCCGTCATGATGTTTTTCACAATGCCTTGGCCAATCAATACCCAGAGAGTTTTGATCCCGGTTTGCCTCTGGACTTAATTTACACCGGTGCCTTATCATTGACCGATCCTGTGGAGGGAACTTCCGTAGACGCCGGTAAATTGGTCTTGTCTCCAACGCGTACCTATGCGCCGGTAATGAAAAAGATAATTTCAGGCTATCGCAAGCACCTTCATGGTTTGGTGCATTGTTCAGGAGGCGGACAAACCAAAGTGCTGCATTTCATGGAGAATCAACATGTGATCAAAGACAATTTCTTTGACTTGCCGCCGCTATTCCGCATGATTCATGAGCAGTCTGGAACAGATTGGAAAGAGATGTACCAAGTATTCAACATGGGGCATCGCATGGAGATCTATTGCCCAGCCTCTGTGGCTGATGAGATAATGGAGATTTCGAGGGAGATGGGTGTGGAGGCCAAAATCATTGGAAGGGTAGAGGCTGCTGCTCAGAAAAAATTGAGTTTGCATACCCCACAAGGCGAGTTTCATTTTTCGTGATGGCAGAAGACTCTCTTATCCCCAAACTCGAGGCCTTGCGCCAGCGGTTCCACGAAGTGAATGATCTCATCGTGCAACCAGATATTATTCAAGATCAAAGGCGATACATCCAACTCAATAGAGAGTACAAAGACCTCAGAGATTTGGTAGAGGCTGCCGATCGCTATCTCTTGCTCAAGGCCCATCAAGAAGAGGCCAAACAGCTTCTGGAGGAGGAGAAAGATCAGGAAATGAAGGAAATGGCCCGGCAGGAGTTGGAAGATTCTACACAACAGCTATATGCCTTGACAGACGAAATTAGGCTGTTGCTCATTCCGAAAGACCCCGAGGATGCGCGCTTTGCCATTTTGGAAATCAGATCTGGTACAGGCGGTGATGAAGCAGCGCTATTTGCCGGTGATCTATACAGAATGTACCAGCGCTATTGCGATGCGAGGGGGTGGAGAACCCAAATTTTGGAGGTCACTGAAGGCAGTCAGGGAGGGTACAAAGAAGTGGTGATGGAAGTGCAGGAAGAAGGGGCCTTTGGCATTTTAAAATTTGAATCAGGGGTTCACCGCGTGCAACGCGTGCCGGAAACCGAAACCCAAGGCAGGGTGCACACGTCGGCTGCTACGGTGGCGGTGATGCCCAAAGCAGATGAGGTGGATATTGATATCCACCCTTCCGAATTGGAATGGCAAACTGCCCGGTCGAGTGGTGCGGGTGGACAGAATGTGAACAAGGTAGAAACCAAGGTGCAACTGACACACAAGCCCAGTGGCATTGTTATTACCTGTCAAATAGAGCGGTCGCAGTTGGCCAACAAAGAGCGGGCACTGGAAATGCTGCGCACCCGGCTTTTTGAACAGAAGCTTCAAGCCCAGCAAGAGGCCATCGCAGCTCGAAGAAAGACATTGGTTTCTACCGGCGATCGTTCAGCCAAGATCAGAACCTACAACTATCCGCAAGGGCGGGTAACAGATCACCGCATTGGTTATACAGTGTACAATCTAGGTGAGGTGGTGAATGGTGATATTCAAGCGTTTATTGATCAATTGCAAATGGCCGAGAACGCAGAGAGAATGAAAGAAGGTTCAGAAGCATGAAAAGAGAAGAGCTTGTTCGACAGATCAAGAGAAAGGTATCGATGCTTTGTGTAGGATTAGATCCTGATCCTGAACGCATTCCTGAAAGATTTCTGTCAGAGGCAGACCCTGTTTTGGCCTTCTTGAAGAATGTAGTAGATGAAACAGCAGATTTCTGTGTGGCCTTCAAGCCCAACTTGGCCTTTTTTGAAGCCGATGGCTGGCGCGGAATGCAGCGTTTTGAAACGCTGGTGAACTACATCAAAACCAAGTATCCCGAGCAGTTTATTATTGCCGATGCCAAACGAGGTGATATTGGCAATACAGCCCGCATGTATGCCAAGGCCTATTTTGAGCAGCTATCCTGCGATGCCATTACGCTTTCTCCCTATATGGGCTGCGACTCCATTGAACCGTATCTCGAGTTTCCCAATAAATGGGTCATTGTTCTAGGATTGACAAGCAATGCCGGGGCCGTTGACCTTGAATTGGAACAAATGCACAATGGGGAATTGGTTTATGAGCATTGTATGCGAAAAACATCTGAGCACATTTCCAATGACCGTTTGATGTTTGTGGTAGGGGCTACAAGACCTGAAATTCTTGGGGCCATCCGACAACGCTTTCCCGAGCATTTTTTCTTGGTGCCCGGCGTTGGAGCGCAAGGCGGATCGGTTGAAGCCGTGTGTGCAGAAGCAGCAACAACGTTTGGCGGATTGCTCATCAATGCCTCCCGGAGCATTCTCTATCCAGACAACCAATCACAAGAGCCTCACCGACTGGCTGCCTGGGCTATGCAGCGACAGATGGCCCCCTATATCAGCTTAAAAGGCTTTGTTGCTTCTGCTGATTAGAACTCATCTGGATCGTCATACCAATCAGAGGAATCTTCCTCCCCATCGCCCAGCAGATCGATCTCTTCAATTTCATGGAGTAGGTCATCCATGGCCATTTCTTCGTCTGCCGTACTTTCGGGCAGCTCACCTACACTTACAAGCACTTCTGCTTCGGTGGCAGTACCTGCTTCTAATCGAACAAGTTCGATGTAAAAAGTGCGAAGATTTAGCAGGTCGGCAATCCAAAGCAAGCGATCGCCAGGAGCTTCTAAAACTGCTTCTAAAGGGCAGTTGTCCATTGTTCGCTCACCAGTTCCTTCGAAATCAATCATAGGGATCTCTTCCAAAGGATTCCAATCAGCATCTGGAATATAAAAAGAAGCGAGTTCATCGTTTTTGAGGGAGAAAGCTTCATCCAGAAAATGATGGAGCTGCATGAGGGTGTGGCTTTTAGGAATGCGAACATCGCGAAAGACGCTCTGTTCATCATCCAACACACAGCGAAGTACAAATTGGTTGTTACTCATTGCCAGCGGGCATTAGTCCCATTTCTTTCCCCTTTCTCAACATAAAATCTCGTGCAGCCTGCGGTTCATTGGGTATTTCACCTTCTAGAATAGCCTCTCTGATGGCTTTTTTAATCAGACCAATTTCTGGTCCGGGAGCAAGGCCAAAAGTATTCATGATCTCTTGACCATCTACAGGTGGTTGCCAATTGCGCACGCGATCGGCCTCTTCTACTTGCTTGAGTTTCTCTCTTACCAGTTCAAAATTGCGCAAGTAGCGCTTCTTTCTCTTGGCATTCTTGGTGGTGATATCGCACTCGCACAAGATCATGAGCGCATCAATATCGTCGCCGGCTTCAAACAAGAGCCTACGCACGGCAGAGTCTGTTACAATCTCTTGAGATAAAACCGCTGGTCTGGCCGAGAGCATCACTATTTTTTTGACGTACCGCATGGGTTCGCCCATGGGCAGTTTCAACCGGCGAAACAGATTGGGTATCATTTTACCCCCCACAAATTCATGGTTGTGAAATGTCCAGCCGATGTTTTCATCAAAGCGCTTCACTACCGGCTTGCCGATATCATGCAGCAGAGCCGCCCATCGCAACCATAAATCATCAGATCGCTGCGCCAAATTATCTACTACCTCTAAGGTGTGATAAAAATTGTCTTTGTGAAGCTGACCTTCCACTTCTTCAACTCCCTGAAGGGCCACTAGTTCTGGGAAGAAGTGCTCAAGTAAACCGGTATGAAACATCAAAGCAAGTCCTACAGAAGGTCGTGTACTGCTCATCACCTTGTTGAACTCAGTGATGATGCGTTCTGCACTGATGATTTCCAGCCGGACAGCATTTCTTTTAATAGCGTTTAAGGATTCCTCCTCAATCTTGAAGTTCAGTTGGGCAGCAAAACGTATGGCCCGAAGCATTCGCAAAGGATCGTCTGAATACGTAATGTCTGGATCAAGCGGTGTACGAATCAGTCCGGCATGGAGGTCGTCTAATCCACCAAAAGGATCAACCAGCTCCCCAAATGAACCTTCGTTTAAGCTGATGGCGAGGGCGTTTATGGTAAAATCGCGGCGATTTTGATCATCAAAAAGACTACCATCTTCTACATGGGGTTTACGAGAATGGGCCTCGTACGACTCTTTCCGGGCGCCTACAAATTCCAGTTCCCAGTCTCCATACCGAAGCATGGCAGTGCCAAAATTTTTGAAAATACTCACCCGCCCAGCACCATTTAATTGCTTTGAAACCAATTTGGCCAATGCAATGCCGTTGCCAACCGTCACAAAGTCGATGTCTTTGGGCTGACTGCGTTCCAGCAAGCCATCGCGAACATAACCCCCCACCACATAAACCTCTTGTTGCAGTTCACGGGCACAAGAACTTATAGTGGAAAACAAGGGGTTGGCCACCAAAGATTGAATATGATTGGTGTGGGTATTCAAAGGGCCGGACCTTTTCCAATCAATCCCAAGAGCACCACTGCCATCAGCAGGAGATAGATGGCCAAATGCAAAGTGCGGATGCGGTTTTTCAAGCCATCCAGCTGTTCTCCTTCGTTTAATCGCTCTACGCCAAGAAGAAGCGGAAAAAGCATCAACGATCTATTGCGGATATCGCTTTGTTGACTGCTGAGATTTTTGCTGAGAATGTGCAAGCCTTCCAGTTTTTTCTTGGTTTCTTTTAGGTGCAGGTAGCGAAATTGGAGATTCAGTTTTCGCCAAAATGCTGCGAGTATGCCGAGAAGCACCAAAATGGTCAGCAGGAGGAGTAATTGAGCCATGAGCGAAGGAGCAAAATTAAAAAAGCGCCCACTTGGAGCGCCTGTTCAATTCAAGAAATTAAGCTTATTCGCCGAGGGCCACATTAAGACCACCCATAAAGCCAAATATCAAGATGTTGGAGTAGCTGTTCATGCCCACATTGACGCCGCCAGTTCCTACAGAAACTCCTGCACCGGCAAATTGTACAGGAATTTGCAAGGAGGCCATCAGCTTGATCCCCACCTTTTCTGTAAAGTAATGGTCTACCCAAGCATTCAATCCTCCGGCAAACATTACATCAGATTTATTATTGATGGCTGTTCCGGGCTCATCGGCTCCATAGATGACCATTCCCAAATTCACTGAAGAGTTGAGAGAGGTTGTTCCATTGTTTAAAACGAAGCGGCGAATACCCCCCAAGGTTAGAAATTGGGTGTTGCCGTTGATGCGAACATATCCGTTGGGAATGTCAATCGGACGGCCTTCAATTTCAAAAAAAGTGGGCATGTAAGTGTACATCAACCCAATGCCAAAATTTTCTGCGGGAAAAAAGTTGAGCATACCGCCATAGGTTCCGCCGCCATCTACACGGCCATTGGCATAAGCCATCGGGAATTTGTCACCAAAGGTGTACCCTCCAAAGGCCGAAATTTCCAGTCCAGTCTTCTGTGCCAAAAGGCCTGAACAGCCCATGATGAGCAAAAGCGCGATGAGGTTTTTTTTCATTGGGATTTCTCTAGCGGTTCAACAATTGAAAGATGCGACTAATTTATTTACTCTTTGTATTCAAAGTGGCTGCTTTAAAACAGTTTGATAGTGTTGATGCAATTGGTGGATAAGCGGTTCCGGTAAAAAATGAGAATGGGCATAGGATAGTCCTTGCATGGCGCGCTTTCTGGCTTGTTCCGGATGCTCCAGTATGTCACGAATAGCATGGCCGATGGTCTCGGGATTTTCAGGATCAGCATACCAGCTATCGGGCCCGCCGGCCTCAGGGAAAACACCCGCTTGGGTGGTGATTACCGGACAAGCACTGAACAAAGCCTCAATAATGGGGATGCCAAAGCCTTCAACACGCGATGGATACAGAAACAGACTGGCTTTTCTGTAAAGGGCGGCAAGCACCTCAGGGGAGATGCTTTCAATCCATTGTACCCGATTGTCCATCTTACTTTGCGCAACAAAAGTTTTGCAAGCGTCTGCGTATTTTCCACCTCTTCCAACCACCACCAAGGGTAAGTCTATTGATTGAAGGGCTTTTAGCGTATTGAGCAAGTTTTTGCGCTCTTCAATAGTGCCTACTGAAAGGGCATACTGTGCCGGAAGTTGGAGATTTTGCAATAAGGCCGCTTCAGCTTGGGGCGGATGGCTTTGATGGAAAGCGGGATGGCAACTTTGGTAATGGACAGCAATTTTTTGCGGATCAATTCCGTAGCGAGCCACCAGTTGCTCTTTGGTAAAAGCACTTACGCTCAATACCAGATTGGCCTGTTGGGCGGCACGCTTGAATTTATGGCGATAAATCAAACGATCGGCAGGCTTGTAAAACTGCGGATGACTTTCAAAGATGAGGTCGTGAATGGTCACTACAGAGCGAATGCCTTGGTTACGCAAGCCTGAAGGCAATTCGTTGCTAAGGCCATGAAACAATTCCACCCTTTGTTTTCTGAGGTCTTTCCACATGGCCCCTGACCTCCAGAGGCTGGAGAAAGTCTTGTAGATGCCTTCCGGAAGCACTTCTTCTAGGCGCGAATCGCGCTGTGCATAATAGTCGGTGGCACGCGGATTCATGAGCAGAAACCGGTAGTCATCTCCGTGAAACTTCACCAAACCATCCAGAATAAAACGGCTGTAATTGCCCAGTCCGGTGGTATTGTGAAAAGCCCTTTTGGCGTCAAAAGCCAGTACTGCCATTAGACGCTGAGGTTGAAATCGCGAAGCACCTGATTGAGCGATGTTTTCCGGTCTGTACTCTCTTTGCGCTTCCCAATAATTAAGGCGCAAGGAACATGAAATGTACCTGCGGGGAAAGTCTTGGGGAGGCTGCCCGGAATGACTACGGAACGTTCGGGGATCTCTCCTTTGTATTCTACTACGGCATCGCCGCTCACATCTAGGATGCGTGTAGAAGCAGTGAGCACCACATTGGCGCCCAAAACCGCTTCCTTTCTCACCCGTACCCCTTCTACCACAATGGCACGCGACCCAATGAAGCAGTGGTCTTCCACAATGACTGGTGCGGCTTGTAGCGGTTCTAAAACACCGCCAATGCCTACGCCACCGCTGAGATGTACATTTTTGCCAATTTGGGCACATGAACCCACCGTTGCCCAAGTATCTACCATGGTTCCTTCATCTACATACGCCCCGATGTTGACATAACTCGGCATCATTACCACTCCTGGAGCGAGAAATGCGCCATGTCTGGCCACCGCATGCGGAACTACCCGCACCCCCTGTTCGGCGTAATGGGTTTTGAGCGGAATTTTATCATGAAATTCCAAGGGGCCTGCCTCCATGGTTTTCATCTGTTGAATAGGGAAGTAGAGCAGTACCGCTTTTTTCACCCAATCATTCACCTTCCATTTATCCCCATCTGGTTCTGCCACCCGAAGGACTCCGCTATCGAGGCCTTGAACCACTTGGCGTATGGCTTGGGCAACATCTTCTTTTTGCAAGAGGCTCCGGTCTTCCCAGGCCTTTTCTATTGTTTCGCGAAGGGCTTCGAGCATTCCAGTACTTTTGGCCAAAAGTAAGCAGTTGAAGTCCGAAGGTAGACTTATCGCACTCGATGTGGGCATCAAGCGCACGGGTTTGGCGGTCACTGATTCTATGCAAATGATTGCCTCGCCTATCACAGGCTGTCTTACCAAAGATCTCTTTCAGCAATTGGATCAACTGATAGGGGAAGAGCCATGTGCCGGATTGGTGATTGGTGATCCTGTGCAAATGGATGGTCAAGCTTCTGAATCAGCGACTTTCATTCACGGAGTGGTAGACAAGCTGAAAAAGAAGTATCCAGACACGAACATTTATCGGGAAGATGAGCGTTTCAGTTCTCGATTGGCCAGTAAAAGTTTGGTAGCTGCTGGATTGCCTAAGATGAAGCGGCAAGACAAATTGCGGGTAGACAGCACCAGCGCCGCCATCATTTTACAGTCTTTTCTTCAGCGAAATAAAAAGTAAGCGCTTTGCAGGCAGAGATCATCACCATTGGAGACGAAATCTTAATCGGTCAAACCGTTGACACCAATTCCGCTTGGATGGGACAACATTTGAACGAAGTAGGGGTGGAAGTGCATCGCATTGTATCTGTTCGCGATACAGAAGAGGCTATAGTTGAAGCCCTCAACAATCTACACGCTTCCACACGCTTGGTGTTGATTACCGGTGGACTGGGGCCTACCAAAGATGATCTCACCAAGCATACATTGACCCGCTATTTTGGTGGGGAATTGGTTTTTAACGAAGCCATTTTCGCCCATATCCAAGCCTTGTTTCGTCAAATTGGAAGAGACATTTCGCATCTCAACAGAGACCAGGCCTATTTGCCCGATAACTGCGAGGTGTTGCGCAATGATGTAGGTACAGCCAGTGGGATGAAGTTTTCACGCGATGGCCAATTCTTCATTTCCATGCCAGGTGTACCTTATGAGATGAAGTTCTTGATGCGCACCCATATTCTTCCTTGGATCAGCAATTCGTTGATGGACCAAGACATTGTGCACCGCACTTTTCTCACCCAAGGAATTCCAGAATCAGTGCTGGCCCATCAAATTGCAGATTGGGAAGCCGCCTTGCCAGCTCCTTTGAAATTGGCCTATTTGCCATCGCCCGGAATAGTAAAGCTTCGATTGTCAGCCCGAGGCAAGAAAGAAGCCTTGCTGCCCCTACTTGATGATCAAGAGCAGCAACTGCGAAGCCTATTGGGCAACAGTATTTATGGCACGGGGGCCAGTAGTTTGCAAGAGGTGGTTGGCCAGATGCTGGTAGAGAAAAGACTGACTGTGGGTACTGCGGAGAGTTGTACCGGAGGTTACATTGCCCATTTGATGACTTCGGTGGCTGGCAGCTCGCGCTATTTTAAGGGGAGTATAGTGTCTTATGACAACGCCATCAAAGTGGGTCAGCTGGGGGTGTCTAGCCATGATTTGACCGTTCACGGCGCGGTAAGTGAAGCGGTGGTGACACAAATGGCCGAAGGGGGGAGGTTGGCCCTACAGA
Source organism: uncultured Chryseobacterium sp. (assembly GCA_964507215.1). Lineage (GTDB taxonomy): Bacteria > Bacteroidota > Bacteroidia > Flavobacteriales > Schleiferiaceae > RFXV01. The sequence continues at coordinate 25,209 of CAZDPF010000009.1, forward strand.
CCGATTATTGCATAGCGGTAAGCGGAATTGCTGGTCCGGACGGCGGCAGCGAGGAAAAGCCAGTAGGTACCGTATGGATTGCCGTGGCAAGTGCCGATAAAACAGTGGCGATTAAACATCGATTCGGACAACATCGCGAGCGAAATATCAAGCGCAGCGCATTGATGGCCCTCGATATGCTTCGGCATGATTTGATGAAGTGAACTTTTGATTGTGTATCAGGGAAAAAATCTCGTATTTTTGCCACCCGATTTTTCGAGGAGAAAAGCACACACCGATGTCAAAAGTATGTCAGCTTACAGGGAAACGCGCCATGACCGGCAACAATGTTTCCTTTTCTAATAAGAAGAACAAGCGTCGTTTCGAGGTGAACCTGAGCAAGAAGCGCTTCTACATTCCTGAAGAAGACCGTTGGATTACCTTGCGCGTTTCGGCTTCAGCTTTGAAAGACATCAACCGCAAAGGCATCAGCGCTGTGCTGAAAGAAGCCAAAGCGAAAGGGCTTCTCGATTAATCCATTCAAATCGCAGCGTAAGAAATGGCCAAGAAAGGAAACCGCGTACAAGTGATCATGGAGTGCACCGAGCACAAGACTTCCGGAATGCCCGGCACTTCGCGTTACATCACCACCAAGAATAAAAAGAATACGCCTGATCGTATGGAGTTGAAAAAATACAACCCCATTCTCAAGCGCATGACCGTTCACAAAGAAATCAAGTAAGGCATGGCTAAGAAAGTAGTAGCAACCCTGAAGAAAGAAGGTGGCGTAAGCATGACCAAAGTGATTAAAATGGTCAAGACTGACGCTGGTAATTACGCCTTTGAAGAGCGCATTATGCTCAAAGACAACGCGAAAGACTTCTTTCAATAAAACGTGGCATTGAGCCGCCTATAATCTGAGCCACTGACCTTGTCAGTGGCTTTTTTGTTCTTACCACTATGGGAATATTCAGCAGATTCAGAAGTAAGAAAGACCAAGAGAAGTTAGAAGGTGGGATTGAGAAAACCCGCGAAAGCTTTTTTGGAAAACTGGCCCGTGTGGTGGCCGGAAAAACCAAGGTGGATGCCGAAGTACTGGATGAGCTGGAAGAAATGCTCATCAGTTCAGATGTGGGTGTTCAAACCACAGTTGCCATCATACAACGCATAGAAGAGCGCGTGGCTCGCGATAAGTTTATGAGCACTGATGAGCTCCAACGTATTCTTCGGGAAGAGGTGTTGGCCCAGATGACTGAGAAAACCAATGATGCCCGCACCTATGGTTTTGAACTCGATCAAATGCCCAAGCCTTTTGTGATGCTGGTGGTTGGGGTTAACGGCGTGGGCAAAACTACTTCTATTGGTAAGCTGGCGCACAGGTTTAAGGCCGCCGGCCACAAAGTGGTACTCGGTGCCGCAGATACCTTTCGCGCTGCCGCCGTAGATCAATTGGAGATTTGGAGCCAACGGGCAGGAGTAGACTTTGTCTCCAAAGGAATGCAGGCAGATCCCAGCGCAGTGGCCTATGAAACGCTTCAGAAAGCCATCAATGAAAAAGCTGATGTGGTACTCATTGATACCGCAGGTAGACTGCATAACAAGGTGAACTTAATGAATGAACTCAGCAAAATCAGACGGGTTTTGCAGAAACTTCTGCCCGATGCCCCTCATGAAGTCTTGCTGATTCTGGATGCCTCTACCGGACAAAATGCGCTTGAGCAAGCCCGTCAGTTTACAGCAGCCACCGAGGTTTCAGGACTGATTCTCACCAAACTCGATGGTACGGCCAAAGGCGGTGTAGTCATTGGAATTGCCAGTGAATTTGGCATTCCGGTGCGCTTTATTGGGGTAGGAGAGGGAATGGAGGATTTGCAGATTTTTGATGGAGAAGATTTTGTGGACTCCTTATTTAAGCGAATCGGATAAATTCTATTTTTGAAAAAAAAATCAATACAATGAAATCAATTACAAAAACCTTCATCGCTGTTGTGTCTTTTTTAATGCCACTGGCCAATTGGGCACAATCAACACCTACTTCTAACGATCATAACGAGATTCGACTCAACGTACTCGGATTGGTTTTGCCCGGATTGGTGGATGTGACCTATGAACGCATCATTGATGACAATCAGGCTGTTGGACTGCAAAGTTCATTTTACATTCCCAATGAAGACTTAGGAAATTACCTTTTCAAGTATTCCTTTTCTCCATACTATCGCCTGTATACTTCCTCCAAGTATTCGCAAGGCTTTTTTATGCAGCTCGGCCTCAATGCGTCGTCTGCTCTAGTGGATGTCTACGATTATTCTGATTTATACATGTTAGACATCCGCACAGAAGATGTTTTCCTCTTTGGTCCTGAAGTGGGCTTGGGAGGTAAATGGGTCATTCGAAACGGATTGGTGATTGAGCTCGGCGCAAGCTTGAGCAGAAACATTGTGAATGCAGATTACAGAGAGTTCAACGGACAGTATTGGTTGAGCATCGGCAAGCGATTCTAGTCGCCTAAGGCTTTTTCAACAAACAGCGGGATCAAGTTCAACTTGATCCCGCTGTTGCATTTTAAGCTATCTGTCTTGTATTGCAAGAAAATGGCTATTCGTCATATACCCCCATCTTGCTGAACTTCTTAATGCGTGCATCCACCAACTTGGCTGTTTCCATGGCCAACAACTTCTCGCTGGTTTTGATAATGGTCTGTTTGACGGTTTGAAAAATCTCTTCAGGATGTACATGCGCCCCGCCCAGCGGTTCTTTAATGACGCCATCAACCAGTTTGTTGCCAAACATATCATCGGCAGTGAGCTTAAGGGCGTTGGCGGCTTCTTCTTTGTGGTTCCAGTTGCGCCAAAGAATGGAAGAACAACTCTCTGGTGAAATCACCGAATACCAAGTATTCTCCAACATCAGCACTTTATCGCCCACACCTATTCCCAAAGCGCCACCTGAAGCCCCTTCGCCAATAATGATGCAGATTATAGGCGTTTTTAGCAGGCACATTTCATAGATATTGCGCGCAATGGCCTCCCCTTGTCCACGCTCTTCGGCTTCCAGACCAGGAAAAGCACCGGGGGTGTCAATGAACGTAATAACAGGTCGCTTGAATTTCTCGGCCATTTTCATCAGCCGAAGGGCTTTCCGATAGCCTTCCGGGTTGGCCATGCCAAAGTTTCGGTATTGCCGCATCTTGGTGTTGATGCCCTTCTGCTGCCCAATGAGCATATAGCTTTCCCCATCAATCATCCCCCATCCGCCAACCATGGCCTTGTCGTCTTTCACCCCGCGATCGCCATGCAGCTCCATAAAATGCCCATCGGTTATGGCATTGATATAGGCCAAAGTGTAAGGTCTAGACGGATGACGAGACAATTGTACCCGCTGCCAAGGCGTGAGGTCTTTTTGAATCTGCTTGCGGGTAGCCATGATCTTCTTTTCCAATTCCTTGATGGTCTTGGACATATT
>CAZDPF010000009.1:28749-33562 GCA_964507215.1 uncultured Chryseobacterium sp.
AAGACCATCAGGGCCAATATGATTCCATAAACGGGCTCGAGATTGATGGTCAGGGTGACGGTGAACGGACTGAGTTCGCGCATCACATCTACCGAAACAATAAAAGCATAGGCGGTACAAACAGTTCCGAGCAACACCAGCCATAGCAGGTCATACTGCTGCAAGGCGGGCAATCCGTCTCCCAATTTTCCTGTGAAAACCAAGTAGAGGCTCAGCAAGATCCATCCGCCAGTGAGCTCGTAGATGGAAATCTTCATTGCACTGTCTTTTCTTACCAGCAAGCCATTCATGGTGCTGAATACCGCGGCCAGAAAGGCAGAGAATACTGCGGTGAGGATGCCCATTCGATAATCGCCTTCAAAGCGAAAAATGAGGAAAAGTCCGGCCACTCCCAAGAGGGCCAATAAGATTTCTTGTAGCCGGAAGGGACGTTTGTAGAAAATAGGTTCAAGAATAGAGACAAAAACGGCCGCCGTACTCATACAAGCCAAGGTGACGCTCACATTGGAGATTTTAATCGCGTGAAAAAAAGTCACCCAATGCACGGCAATAACGGCACCGGCCAGTAGATAAGCGCCGAGTTGTTTCGGACGAACCCTGATTTCTTTCTTCTTCACCATGGCCCAAAGCCAAAGGGTGAGAATAGCCAAGCCCATTCGATAGAACACCAATTCCATGGCCTGCAGGCTAATTAAAGCGCCCAGCACGCCTGTAAATCCCCATAAAAACACAATAAAGTGCAGCCGTAGCTGATTACTTGGGCGCGCGTACATAGAGGTAGATGGCCAGCAAACTGAAGAATATATTCGGAATCCACACCGCCAATAGCGGATGGAAATTACCGAGTGTGGCGAAGGTAGTGCTGATCTGCATGAAGAATATGTAGCTCACACAAATTGCCAATCCTATGGCGATGTTCAATCCCAATCCGCCGCGTGTTTTCTTTGATGAAAGCGACAAGGCAATTAGCACCAATACATAGGTAGAGGCTGGGTAACTCGTTCGTTTGTACTTCTCAATGATGAAGTAGTTCACATTTTCAGACCCCCTAATCTTTTCAGCCTCAATAAAAGCATTCAACTCTGGGGTAGGCATCATTTCCGCATTGTAGATGATGGTAGACAACTCCTCTGGCTTCAGCACGAGGGCTGTATCTACTCTTCGTTCAAGTTGCAGATGCTCTTTTCCTGTGGCGTCTATGGTGCGAATCACCACATTGTCTAAGCGCCATTTGTTGCCTACGGTATCAAAGCGGATGAAATCACTCTTCATACTGGCCAGCATCTTCTGTCCTTCAAAGTGCTCATAGGCAAAATGATAGCCGCTCATTCGCTTGGCATTGTAGTTCTCTAGAAAGATCAAATGTCCGGGAAGAATTTGCCGATGAAGATTTTGAAAGCGCTCTTGGTTTTTGTCTTGGATGTATCGCCACTCAAAGTTCAATCGGGTTTCGTTGGTGCGTGGAATGATATAATGACTGAGGAAAAGTGAAATGCCTGCGATGATGGTAGCTGAAACAAAATAGGGGAAGAGCATTCTGCGGAAGCTCATCCCACCCGTGAGCATGGCTACGATCTCGGTGCGCGAGGTCATTTTGGAAGTGAAGAAGATGGTGGCAATAAACACAATCATCGAACTGAAGAGATTGCCGTAATAGACCAGAAAGTTGAGATAGTGATCAAAAACAATCTCGCTTAAACTGGCTCCTTTGCTTACGAAGTCTTCTATTTTCTCAGAAATATCAAAGACCACCGCAATCATCAAAATGAGGGTGATGGCACCAAAAAAGGTGCTCAGAAATTTGCCGATGATATACCTGTCGAGAATGCCGAACATCAGAGTCTTCGGGTCACTTTTTCCACCATAACGGATTTCCAATGACTGAAGTCTCCTGCTTCAATATGTTTTCGGGCTTCGCGCATCAACCACAAATAAAAAGAGAGGTTGTGCACCGAGGCAATCTGGCCGGCCAGGTACTCATTGGCCACAAACAGATGGCGCAGGTAGGCCCTGCTGTAGTCGAGGTCTACGTAGGCATGCCCCATGGGGTCTACGGGAGAAAAGTCATCTGCCCATTGGGCATTGCGCATATTGAGGATGCCTTCCGACGTAAAGAGCATACCGTTTCGGGCATTGCGCGTAGGCATCACACAGTCGAACATATCTACTCCCAACGCAATGTTCTCCAACAAATTGGCTGGTGTGCCTACACCCATGAGGTAGCGGGGCTTGTCTTGGGGCAGAATGGCGCAGACTTCAGCGCAAGTGGCGTACATCTCTTCGGCAGGTTCACCAACAGACAGTCCGCCAATGGCATTCCCTACTGCGTTTTTAGAAGCGATGTACTCTGCAGATTTTTTCCGCAAATCATGGTAGGTGCTGCCCTGTACAATAGGAAAGAGCGCTTGTTGATGTCCGTACAAAGGCGCTTTGTCTTGGAGGTAGGCGATGCAGCGATCTAACCAGCGATGGGTGAGATGCATGGAGCTTTCTGCATAGGCGTAAGTGCTGGGGTAGGGCGGACATTCATCGAAGGCCATGATGATGTCAGCGCCAATTTGCCGCTGGATTTCCATGGCTGATTCCGGGGTGAAAAGGTGCCGACTTCCGTCGATATGCGATTGGAAATGGGCGCCTTCTTCGGTGAGTTTGCGCTGATCGGCCAGAGAAAAGATTTGATATCCGCCACTATCGGTGAGTATCGGGCGGTCCCAACCCATGAAACGGTGCAGTCCTCCAGCCTTTTGCAGTACTTCTGTTCCCGGTCTGAGGTAGAGGTGATAGGTATTGCCCAAGATGATCTTGGCGTCGATGTCGTTTTTAAGTTCTCGCTGATGCACAGCTTTTACACTGCCTACCGTTCCCACTGGCATGAAGATGGGGGTAGGAATGATGCCGTGATCGGTGTGCAAGCTGCCTGTGCGGGCGCCGCTGCGCGGATCGCGCGTCTCAAGCTGAAAACGCATTTGTTGAATTTCCGCGAAGATACGTTCGCAGCCCTTTCTACTTTTGCCGCTTCATACCGGCCATGCAACTCCACCTGCTCTTACTTGCTTTTCTGCTGCTGCTCATGCTCTTTCAGTATGGCTATATGCTGTTTTTCTTCTCAGCATTTCCCAAGTTGCAGCAGAAGCAGAAAGCGGCTGAGAAGCCTGTATTGGATGAAGAATTACCCCCGATTAGTTTGGTGGTTTGCGCGCGCAATGAGCTGAAGAATTTGCAGCAGCATTTGCCGCTGTGGCTGGCACAAGACTATCCGCAGTTTGAAGTGGTGGTGGTGAATGACCGCTCATGGGACGAATCAGACCTATGGCTTGATGAGATGGCTGAGAAGCATCCACGCTTGAAAGTGCGCCATCTTCGCGATTTTGATCGGCATTGGATTGGGAAAAAGTTTGCCTTGACCATCGGAATCAAAGCTGCCACCCATGACCGATTGGTATTAACAGATGCCGATTGTAGTCCCGCCTCTCCCCATTGGTTAAGGAAGATGGGCGAGCAGGCCAAAGGAGATGCATTTGTTTTGGGCTACGGCGCTTATGAAGGAAAAGGAGGAGTGGCACTCCTCAGCCAGTTTGAGACCCAGCTTTCGGCTTTGCACTGGATGTCATGGGCTTCTAAGGGAATGGCCTATATGGGCGTTGGACGAAACCTGAGCTATACCCGAACTACTTTTCTTGAAAAAAATGGGTTCAGCGGTCATATGCACATCCCTTCAGGCGATGATGATTTATTTGTGGGAAGGGCAGCAAAGGGAAAAAAGACCCTGGTTTGTATTCATCCACAGGCGTTTACCTTTTCACCTTCTCCCGAAAGTTGGAAGAAGTGGTTGGCGCAGAAAGAGCGGCATTTGTCTACTGCTCATGCCTATCACTGGGTAACCAAAAGCATGTTAGGCGGGTGGGGAGGCAGTTCATTGTTGAGCTATGGTCTACTTGTGTTTATTCCTTGGTTGTGGAGTTTGCATCCCGCATGGGTTGGCCTCTTGGCCGGAAGGTGGCTGCTGCTTTGGATTTTTTATTCGGTGGCCAATTTCCGTTTACAAGGAAAATGGCTGGGATTTTTCTTGCCCTTTTTTGAACTGCCTCTCTTACTTTCACAGCTCTATTTGCACAGGCGATACCGAGCGAAAGGAATCAAACAGACATGGTAAAAACACTTCCTGTCATTCGGCAGTATTTCCCTGAACTTACAGAGGAACAATTGCAGCAATTGGCGCTGTTGGAAGAATCGCTGCGATTGTGGAATGAGCGGATCAATCTGGTGTCGAGGAAGGATGTTGACAATCTGGAGGTCAATCACTTGTTACATTCTCTCACCATTTACAAGCTGGTGCATTTTGAACGCGGCACCAAGGTGTTAGATGTAGGCACTGGTGGAGGCTTGCCCGGATTGCCTTTGGCTATATTACATCCGGAGGCTGAGTTTGTGTTGATTGATCGCATTGGCAAGAAGGTAGAGGCGGTTAAAGCGATGGCATTAAAGCTTGGTTTGCGCAATGTGCAGGCCTTGCAGATTCACGCCCGCGATATTCAAGGTCCATTTGATTTTATTGTCAGCAGGGCCGTTACGCGATTACCAGAGTTCAAGCAATGGGTAAAGGGGAAGATCAGTGCGGTGAACAAGAATGCCATTGCCAACGGCATATTGTATTTAAAAGGCGGTGAGGTAGAGTTTGAGTTGAAGGAAGTGCGCTGGCCTGCTACGGTGTATGATTTGAGCAAGGCATTTCATGAGCCCTGGTTTGAAACCAAGAAGTTGATTCATTTGCGCGATCCTGCGGCCATGAAGGGGAAGTAGAGGTGCTTGAAAG
>CAZDPF010000010.1:0-31412 GCA_964507215.1 uncultured Chryseobacterium sp.
TTGAGCGCTTGGAGCGGACCGTTTACTTTCTGTACAACAGTAAGCTGCCCGGTTCCCACAGGTGTAAGTACTTCGGTAACTTCTAGCAGTGTAACCGCGAATTACACCTCTGGTGGTGCCCCCGATATCAATTTTGTAGTTGGGCCAACAGGTACAACACCGGTGACAGGAACCATTCAAGCCTCCACTTCAACAGGTTCTCTAACCATTCCAGGTTTGATGCCACAAACGGCTTATGACCTTTGGATACGCGATAGCTGTGGAGCCGGTGATGTAAGCGCCTGGGTGGGTCCTATTTCTTTCCAAACCCTTTGTGCACCAACTGCTGCACCGTCGTTTACCAATTGGACTGGTGTGCCGGTGGCACAAACCGGGTTCTTATTGGCCAATTGCTGGACTCTGGGTTCAAATATGAACAACACCTTCCCTGGTTCATTACCACGCTGGGAGACAGAAGATGCTAGCGGAGCCAATGAGAACTCATTGGAAACAGGTCCTTGGTATGATAATACCACCTTCGGACAGTCTGGTGGCATGTACATCTACTTTGAAACGTCTGGCGGTGTTACCAATGATTCTGCCTACGCCACTAGCCCTGAATATGATCTAAGTGCATTGTCTTCACCAGAATTGAGCTTCTATTACCACATGTATGGGGCAACAACAGGAACACTTCGTGTAGACATCTGGAACAATGGTAGTTGGGATGTTGGCGTTTGGTCGCTGAGCGGTGGGCAGCAAACAGCTGGTAACGACCCTTGGATCAAAGGTTCTGTTCCATTGACTGCTTATTCAGGAAATATTCTAGTTCGCTTCGCAGCTTTCCGCGGTGCAAGCTTTACAGGTGACATTTCATTGGATGATATCAGAGTAGATGAAACGCCTTCTTGCCCTGAGCCTACTTTCCCTGGAGTGGTTTCTGTAGACCTCAATATGGCTACTGTATACTGGACCGCCGGTGATCCTACCGCTACTAACTGGATTATTGAATATGGTCCTACAGGCTTTACCCAAGGCACTGGCACTTTGTTGTCTGCAACCAATGACACGGCAGACATTCCCGGCTTGAACTCAGCTACCAGCTACCAATTCTACGTTGCTGAAATTTGCCCGAATGGTGATACCTCACTGTTTGTAGGTCCTGTTTCCTTTGCTACACCGGTCTGTGCACTTTCTCAACAGTGTACCTACACCATTGACATGAACGACAGCTTTGGCGATGGTTGGAATGGCAACATTTTGGGCATTGTGCAAAATGGAGCGCTGGTGGCCACTTTTGGTCAAAACTTCACCACTGGCAATACATTCGGTCCTGTATCTGTTTCACTTTGTGATAACCAGAGTACCCAAATTGTAGTCTCTACCTTGGGTTCTTGGACAGAAGAAGTTGGGTTCACCATTACAGACCCCAACGGAACAGTGGTTTACACCCATGTGCCAGGCAACCTCTTCACTGCCTCTTTTGTATTTACCTCATTCTTGAGCAACTGTGCTGCTCCATTGTGTAGCAGTCCTACCGCTCCGGGTGTGATTTCTGTAGATACTGCTTCCGCAGTGGTATACTGGACTGCCGGAGATCCTAATGCCACTACTTGGTATGTTGAATACGGCCCTGCAGGATTTGCGCCTGGAACAGGTACTATTCTCACTGTTTCGAATGATACCGCTACCATTCCTGGGCTTTCAACGTCTTCTAGTTACAGCTTCTATGTAGCTGAATTGTGCCCGAACGGCGTAGACACTTCCTTCTTTGCTGGTCCTGTGAACTTCACCACTCCAATCTGTGCATTGGCCGATCAGTGTGCCTTTACTATTGACATGAGCGACAGCTTTGGCGATGGTTGGAATGGCAACATTTTGGCCCTTCAGCAAAACGGTATAACATTAGGCACTTTCGGTCAAGGCTTTAATACAGGAAGCACTTTTGGTCCCGACACCATTTTGCTCTGTGCCAACGTACCCACTACTGTTGTGGTAGCCACCTTGGGTTCTTGGACAGAAGAAGTTGGGTTCACCATTACAGACCCTAATGGAGTGGTGGTTATCGACCATCAGCCAGGCGTGAGCTTTACTGCAGCAACCGTATTCGGTAACTTTATTCCTAGCTGTACGCCTCCTGCTTGTCCGAATCCATCGGCACTGAGCGCTAATGCAACCTCTACAACGGCCAGTGTTGGTTGGACAGTAGGTACTACCGGCGCATCTACTTGGTATGTTGAGTACGGTCCTACTGGATTCACTCCAGGTACTGGCACTGTAGTCACTGCCAACAGCAATCCTTTCACCATTACTGGTTTAAGTCCTGCTTCTGGCTACTCTTTCTACGTTGCCGAACTTTGTGCCAATGGTGTTGACACCTCCAACTTTGTTGGGCCATACAGCTTTACTACAGCTTGTGCTACCGTGAGTCTTCCTTACATGACCGATTTCCAGTCGCTATCTGCCGGAGATTTTGGTCCGAGCTTTAGCAACTGTTGGGAAGCTACCGGATCAACCGCAGCCCCGCGTTGGGAAGTGGAAGTAGGAACTGGAGTGAATTCAAACTCCTTGGAGACCGGACCATTCTATGACAACACTTCATGGGGTGCTGCCGGTGGAAACTATTTCTACTTCGAAACTTCAGGAGGCTTCCAAGGCGATACTGCAGGTTTGGTTTCTGTTCCCATCGATTTGATGAGTGTAAACAACCCTCAGCTGGAGTTCTTCTACCATATGTATGGTGCAACAATGGGCAATCTGTACATCGGTGCCAATGATGGTTCAGGATGGACTTACCTCGACACCATTGCTGGTCAGCAACAAACGGCTGGTTCAGACACTTTCCGTTTGAGAACAGTGGCCCTTAGTGGCATGAGCGGCGTTGTGCGCATTAAATTCTTGGCCGAAAGGGGCAGTAGCTTCACCGGTGACATCAGCATAGATGACATTAGCGTGACCAACGGTGGCAGTACTACACCTCCATGTGCAATGCCCACCAACTTGTCTACCTCTGCTTTGAGTTGTACTTCTGCTGACCTTGATTGGGATGGAACCGGCAATGGTTCTTTGATTCAATATGGTCCTGCTGGATTTACACCTGGTACTGGCACTATGGCTTTCGGTACACAGCCCTACAGTATCAGCGGCTTGATGCCCAACACGGCTTATGATTTCTGGGTAGCTGATACTTGTGGAGCCACCAATGACACCAGTGCGTATGCTGGGCCATTTACTTTCACAACCCCCAATCAGCCCACACCAGCAATTGATGTCAACTGGATTCAAATTGTTACTACGGCTACCTCTGCTGATGTAGAAATGGATGCCAGCGGAACCACTGGAGGCACAAGCTTCTCTTGGGATTTCGGCAACGGAAGTACTGATACCGGTGCTGTTGTTGTAGCTACTTTCAACCAAAATGGTCCTTATTTCGTGACCCTGACAGTTGAAAATGAATGCGGCAGCTCAGACACCATCTTCGAGGTGAGTGTTACTGGAATCAGCTTGCTGGAACAAGAATTGGGCAGCAGCATTCAACTGTTCCCGAACCCCACTTCTGGTGAGTTCAGCGTAATCATTGAAGATGCCCGCAATCGCGACTTCCAGTTTGAATTGATCGACTTCCAAGGAAGAGTGATCGATCGTCGTCAAGAAGAAGATCTGCGCGGTCGTCAAGAGCTTCGTTTCGATCTGAGTAGCTATGCTGAGGGCCTTTATATGCTGCGCATTAGCAGCGAAGGTGCCAGCATGGTGAAGCGGATTCGCAGAGATTAACATCCATCTTTAGAGCATGTGTTCAGCCCCGCTTCGGCGGGGCTTTTTTATGCTTCATAGGCCACGCTTAAAATGCTAAGGCGCTTACATTTCAACGCCAAAGCACACGATTCTAAAGTAGAACCCGTGGTGATCATATCATCTACGAGTGCTATATGCTCATACGATTGAGGGTGTTCGGCTAGACCAAATGAGTTACCAATATTTTCCCATCGTTGCATTCTTCCCAAGCGGGTTTGTGAATGTTGATAGGTGTTTCGAAGAAGATACTTTTCATTTACTGGAATATTCAAGACCGTTTGAATACCTTTTGCAATACGCTCACTTTGGTTAAAACCCCTCAGGCGAAGTTTTTTCGGGTGCAAGGGCACGGGGATTAGTACATCCGGCAATGGTGCTTCCGATTTTTTCCAAGCTTGGCCCAATTGCACTCCAATCCAGTGCGCTAAAGCCTCCCCATTCGCATATTTGATGGTATGCAACATTTTTCGCACTGCACCTTCTCCTTCAAAACGATAGGCACTCAAGGCAGCAAATACGGAAAAGCGCTGACGCAATAATTCAGTCAAGGGGTTCTGAAATACACGATGGGCCAATCGAGCAGCTGGTAAATTGGCTTCACATTCAGCACACAGATGTACTTCAAAAGTATAGAGCGAACCCGAGCAAGCAAGACAGCTCTTTGGAAAATAGAGTGATACGAAACTTTGTAGCATATCGTTGAAATAAGGAATCCCCATACATTTGATAAAACCAAATTTCCGATGAACGACGGAACTGCACCTGAGAAAAAGAAGTCGAATTACGTATGGTTGGTGGCTCTTTTACTTGTTGTTATTGCCGCCTTGGGATGGTATCTCTCCCAAAGTCAGGCAGAAGTGGAAGACCTCACAGCTGAGAAGCTACAACTCACTTCTGAACTAGAAGAGCTTATGATTCAATATGATAAGCTTGAATTGGCCAATGATAGTTTGATGGATGTGGCTGACACCCAAAGGCAAGAAATGAAGCGCGTGATTGACTCTATTCAAAAGCTTCAGAACATCGATCGCAAGCAACTCGATCAGCTGAAACGTCAACTCTATCGCCTGCAAATTGAGAAGAAAGAGATGATTACCCAACTCGATTCGATGTCTGGGTACATTCAGCGACTAGAGAAAGAGAAAGAATTGGTAGAGCTCAATCTTCAAACTGAAGTAGAGCGATCTACGGAACTGGAACGGAAAAAGCAAAGACTGGAGCAAACGGTAGCCAAAGGCACCATTCTGACCGCTACATCCATGAATGCGCATGCTATCAAACGTTGGAGTTCTGGTAAGGAAAGTGATACTGAGCGGGCGCGGCGCGCAGATGAAATCAAAGTGTGCTTTACCATTGGCAAGAATATGATTGCCGACAAAGGGGAACGCACCATCTACTTGCGCGTGATCACCCCAGAGAACACCATTCTGAGTATCACAGATAGTGCTTCGGCCAACAGTTTCAAAGTAAACGGCGAAGAAATGTTATACTCTGCGTCAAAAGCGGTTTGGTATGAAGGGGAAGCTGTTGATCAGTGCCTTTATGTATCTCGAGAAGACTTTACCAAAGGTCGTTATCAAGTAGAAGTGTATACCGAAGGCTATATGCTGGGAAGCGATAGCTTTGAATTGCGCTAGAAAAGCGCTTTTACTTGCATACTTGCTGTGTGGATGGCAGGGGTGCCTGGTGCACTCCTGCCGTCATACCGCAAATTCAGTTGTAAAAAATCAAATAGTTGTTTCTCCCAATAGATATTCCAAAGAAAATTATCACCCGGAAGCAAACCCTGCAGCATCTCATACCCTACGGGTGAGAAGGCATTTCCCTTAAAAGCATTGGATCGATAATCGAGCCCTGCGTTCAGATTCGACTTACCACTCAGGCTGTACTGACTTTCAAAAAGCTGCCGAAACGACTCTAAATATTCTTCCGCTATCCTATTTCTATTGCGCCTCCAACTGCTCTCCATACTCAGATTCCATCGCTTTTGTAGCTGCCAACTCCACCTAAGCTTGAACTCTTCTAGTTGAATACGATAGTTTCTCTGTAAAAACCCTGGAGTTTCAAGCCTTTTCTCACCCACTTCTACCCCAGGTTGAAGGTTGAGATCTTCTACAATCTGTATGCGTAGGGTCAGGCGATGGATCTGTTGGTTCTGGCTTTCCGGACCATATGCCTGAAGCGCTCTATTCTCTTGATGAAGGAAACTGTAGTCGCCTCCAAAGCGAAGCTGATTCCGATTAAAAAAAAGACTCACCCTATTGCTCTGTCTACGCGCTAACTGAAGACTATCGGCTTCAGGTATGAAAAAAGGATTCAACGGATTGAGCTCAGTAGAATATTGGTTGATGTTCTCTAAACTGTAATTCCACTGAACACTCCACCTCGACCAAAAGGGGGTTCCTTGGCTTGGACGCAGCAAAGCTTGCGGCTGAAATCCAATGGTTTGCGTGACCAAGGTGCGCCCAGCTTGAATGAATTGCCGATTGGGCGTATACACCCGAACATACTGGCCTTGTCCGGGCAATACCGCCAATTCAAACTCATTTAATTCTTGTACCTCATTGTTGTTGTAATCTACCCAGGTATACAAGCCAGTTCCATCAGGTACTCGGATATAGGAATACGTTCTCAGGGGTTCATTGCTGATCCCAGACTCATAAAAGCTACTCCACTGAACGGAACGTTTCAAGAACATCTGCCGATAGTGCAAACGAGAGGTAAGCGTTCGCTGCGCATTGTTTTCATTACTGGGAATTTGCAAGTCTCTAAACTGTACATAAGCCCCTGCGCTGGTTTGTGATTTAGGCTGATACAAAGCAGCTAGGCGAACGCCTAACGCTTGCGCGGCACGTGTAAGATTGCCTTCTGTTCGGGCGCTATCATCAAACCGCTGAAACAACCCCAAACGCAGATAATAAGTGTTGGCCGAATCTCCTACTTCTTGAAATAGTTCATTGTCAAAGAAGGCATAGCTTCCTCGCTGACGAAAGCGCTCTCCACTGGCATTGTTCCATTCGCCTTGACTTTTCACCCCTAAGCGATATCCTCCAAAACGCCTTCTCATCATCAGCCCTTCTCGAAAAAAGTCAGAAGAGCCTGTACTGTCTTGAGAGATCAACCAGCTTGCCCCTCCTTTGCTCTCCCATTTGGTGCTTTGCCAATTCCATTTGAGCGCTGGCTTCATGCCCTTAAAATTGTTGCCAAAGGCCACCCCTGAAAGCGCTGCATCCCATAACAGTGAGTCTCTTTTAATTTCCCAACCTACTTCGCCCAAGTGCATATCTGCTCGTCCATTCGGCAAATTCCAATCGCGAGCAAACTCCACTTGCCGGATGCGTTCCACAGTTTCAAAATCAGCTCCATTATACTGGTAATCTATTCGGTAGCCTTGCGCATTCTTTTTTTGATTCCAAGCAAGCCTCAGGGCTTGTCCAACATCATTCTCTTTATCTACAGAAGACAATCGATTGACATCATTCTTGCTTACGGCCCATTCAATTCCAATTTCTCCGAGTCGTTCATTGGAATAGCCCACACGTTGACTAAAAACCTGTAATTGATTGGGTGCCTGCAACTGCCTAACTGGAGCGTAATTTCCTTGACGAATTCCATTGATCGGCGGCAACCATCGGTAGACATTTCCGGTAGCCAAGCTCTGCTCCAGCACATAATCGCCAGCGCCTTGGCCTACCTCACGAAAACTCGCCGTAAAAAGCTGACCCGAATCAGCTGGAGCATAGACCAAAACAGAATCTACCCCTAAACTATCTACTAAGCGATAAGGAATTTCTCCTTCCACTCCACTCAAAGGCCGGATGGTAGAAATCTGAACTGCTTGCCAGCCATCGCCAGATTCAGCCAATAGCTGCTTTTCTTGATCGCTTAAACTGGTTTGAAGCGGTTGATTGGGATTGTCTTGTTCACTGTAGAAATGGCTACTCAAAGACCAATGCTCATCAGTATAGGTTAAACTTCCAAAAACCACTGAGCGCAGATACGACTGATCTGTATACTGAAACTCTACATTGATGCGATGTTCCCGAGAGATCGGGCGCAAGACAGTAAAGGTGATTTCGCCCGTAGAGTAGTCAATGAGGTAATCTGCATCTGCTCCACGTTGAAGCAATCTTCCATCGATATACACCCGCTCGCTACCCGATATAATTAAGATGAACTGCTCGCCTCTCGCTCCACTCAATCGGTAAGGGCCTTGATTGCCTTCTTGACCGAAGAAAGTATTGCGATGGAATCTTCCTCTCGCCAAGGCGCCGCTTGCAGTAAGGGCCAGTCGGCCTTCGGCCAATGGAAATGCTGTTTCTATCAATCCGCCAGTCACCCGCTTGTTGAAATTGAGAAAAACGGGTACTTGGGAATTCAACTGAATATCGCCGGCGCGAACCTTCCCAAAATCGTCGCCTTCGATCTCAATAAATATTTGATCAAACTCTCGCAATTGTTGAGAGAATCCATCAGCTTGTACGGGCAAACTATTGTCGGAGATGGAGGCTTTTACCCTGGTCTTTTCTGAAATCTTTCCAGAGAGCTGTAGATTGAAATTGGAGTTGAGAACGGCATCTTGTCCATTTCCAAATTGTAAGCTCCTGCTAATGGAACCACTGCGCGTTAAGCCATTAAAAGGACGTTCAATAGGAACCGAAAGTACCTCGGGCCGCATATTTCCAGGCAGAACTGGAATTCCGTAGGATGCCATCGGACGTAAATAAAGCGGAGTGGAGAGGTCAAACTGAAGGGTGTGGAAGTAGACCAATGCATCGGAAGACAATCCTTCGGTCACCACCAGTCCCTTGCTATTTGGTAGCCATTGCAAACTGTTGTTCGCCAGGGTATCAGTTCCTATGACTACAAAAGTGCTGCTCTGAATAACGGTATTCTCAGACAAAAGAAGGGTATCAGTACCTGCGGCAAACGTTTTCTGCTGAAGCGATTGTGCCCAAAGCGAATACGAGCCCAATAGAAAACTACAGCAGGTGAAAACCCATTTCACCAACTCATTTCCAACCCGTATTTTCCACCCTGTGAAAATCATCTCCTACAACGTAAACGGCATACGCGCTGCTTTGACCAAGGGTTTGGGACAGTGGCTTGAACAAGAAGCCCCTGACGTGCTTTGTCTTCAAGAAACCAAGGCGCATAAAGATCAAGTAGATACA
The DNA here is from genome assembly GCA_964507215.1 of uncultured Chryseobacterium sp. Taxonomy (GTDB): domain Bacteria; phylum Bacteroidota; class Bacteroidia; order Flavobacteriales; family Schleiferiaceae; genus RFXV01. The sequence goes on from CAZDPF010000010.1 coordinate 8,949, forward strand.
GCACTCTTTGATCATCTGGGTTATCACCATCATTGGCACTCTGCACAAAAAAAGGGCTACAGTGGGGTGGCCATTCTCTCACGTCAGGTTCCAGATCGGGTGGTAGAAGGATGTGGTATTGATTATATCGATGCCGAAGGTCGTGTATTGCGTGCCGATTTTGGCGATTTAAGTGTGTTGAGCTTGTACTTTCCATCGGGAAGTAGTGGCGATGAGCGCCAAGCAGTGAAAATGCGCTTTCTGGAAGACTTCAAGAAGTGGATCAACGCGTTGCGAAAAGAGCGACCCCATTTGGTGCTTTCAGGCGATTACAATATTTGCCACCAAGCCATTGATATCCACGACCCCGTGCGCAATGCCGGTGTAAGCGGCTTTCTGCCCGAAGAGCGAGCGTGGATGAGTGCCTTTTTGGAAGATGGCTACGTAGATAGCTTTCGAGAATTGGTAAAGGAACCGCATCATTATAGTTGGTGGAGCTACCGGGCCAATGCACGCAATAACAACAAAGGCTGGCGCATAGATTACCACATGATCAGTGAAGCACTCGCCCCTCGTTTGAAAGCCGCGCGCATCCTTCCTGATGTAAAGCACTCTGATCATTGTCCTATTGTAGTAGAGCTCTGAGCTATTCACAATGGCTTTGCAATAACCCCTCGCAGCGCAGCTTGCCGAACAGCAGAAAGGCGTTCTACCTTTACACAAAATTTTGAACATGCGTCATTGGTGGGTATCCCTCTCTGTGGTTCTATTACTTAGCTCCTGTGTAAGCAGTAAAGTGCACAAAGACCTCTTAGGGCGTTACGAGGCATTGGAAGCGGAGGCTACCTCGCTCAGAAAATCAGGTAAAGACATGGCTCTTCAAATTGATGGGCTCAACACTGATCTGAAAGAATGCCAAGAAGCCAGTGCGCAGCTTCGTGCAGACACTGCCCGCTTAGGAAGAGAAGTGCGTAAGTTGAATAGGAACTATGCCGATCTGAATAGGAGCTACGAGTTTCTGTTGGAAAATAACAATGCCTTGTTGACCAATAGCGCCCGTGAGAACAAGCAGATGCTTGAGCGCTTGCAGGAACTCGACATGAAGCTTCAAGACAAGCAAGATTCTCTAGATACTGAGCGCGAAACACTGAAGCAGCTCACCGAAGCTCTGCAAGCAAGAGAGGCTCGGGTAAAGGAACTTGAATCTATTATTCGTCAGCAGGATTCTACCGTCAATTATATTCAGCAATTGGTTTCCAACGCTTTGCGCGGGTACGAAGGCAAAGGCCTCACGGTGGAAAATAGGAATGGTAAGGTGTATGTATCGCTCGACAACCGCTTGTTGTTCCCCTCAGCCAGTTGGACCTTGAACGATGGCGCAAAGGCCGCCCTTCAAAGCTTGGCCACCGTATTGGCAGAGAACAAGGAACTCGCCATTACCGTGGAAGGCCATACAGACGCTGATGCCTTCAGAGGCCGAACCGAAGTAAGTGACAACTGGGATCTCAGTGTGATGCGAGCTACCGCGGTGGTCAAAGAAATCACCCAAAATGTACAAGTTGATCCTGCTCGTATCATTGCTGCAGGAAGAGGTGAATTCTTCCCGGTAGCTTCAAATGACACTGATGAAGGCAAGGCCAAGAACCGCAGAACTGAGGTGATTATTACCCCAGATTACTCAGCCCTTGCGCCACTTATTGAAGCCGCAAATCAATAGGGCGAGGAGATTTCCATTGAAATTAGAATCCCCGATCAAGAACTACCGCCTCTAGTATCAGCTCTTGTAGTATTTCCACTGATTGGGCTTCTTCAGGAAAGCGCAAGCCGCCCACCATTTTCCTGTCCCTTATCTGCAATAAGTGAGCAGACGCATAACGCTCAGGACGCATAAAGCAACACTCTACTCCCTTGCCCTTCAGTGGATTGATATAGGCTAGCCAAGTCTTGTGGCCATAAACCGGAATGTTCCATCTGATGGCGCAGCGCATTTCGCCCATGCTGATCATTTGTTCATGAATAGCCCAGGCCCAATGAGCGGTAATGCCGTCAAGCCCTTCTAAATAATCCTCTACTTCTCTCGGATTATGGACAACCCATTTCTGTTTTTGCATGTACTCTTCACTTGTTCGGAAGATACAAATAGCCTGTGGCACAAATATTCTAATCTATAAACAAGGGGGTTGCGCTGCGAATATTGATATAATAATTACTTAACACCCCTAAATATATAGGGGTGTTACTTTTGAAAAACAATTTTAGATATTTGCTAACGCTAAAATTGAGGGGGTATGCCTAAAGAAATAGTAAGAACCTCACTGGCCGTAGTCGCCTTGTTGTTGATGGGCATTTTGTCGCTAGTGGCACCTTGGGTACAAGCGGGTCCTGCTGCAGAGAATATAGACTCGGCCAACGTGGCTTGGATGCTTACGGCAAGTGGTTTGGTTTTGCTCATGACTCCTGGCCTCAGTTTCTTTTATGGTGGAATGGTAGGTAGAAAGAACATCATCAGCACCATGCTACAAAGTTTTGTAGCTCTGGGTGTGGTGAGCCTCTTGTGGTTTACCGTAGGTTTTAGCTTGGCATTTGGAGAGAGCATCGGAGGAATCATTGGAGATCCACGTACCTTTTTTATGATGAGCAATGTGGGCTTGGCCCCACATGAGCGATTGGGAGGAGGGCTGCCCATGCTTTTGTTTGCGGCATTTCAACTCAAATTCGCGGTAATCACTCCAGCATTAATCACCGGTGCATTTGCAGAAAGGGTGCGTTTTTGGGGATATCTCGTTTTCATAGTGCTTTTCAGCATCGTGATTTATGCGCCTTTGGCCCATATGACATGGCACCCCGATGGACTCTTGTTTAAGATGGGGGTTTTAGATTTTGCAGGCGGTACGGTGGTACATATTTCCGCCGGGGTGGCTGCCCTAGCTGGCGCCCTATTTATAGGTAAACGCCTGCATAGTGCCGAAACGCCTCCTGTCAATATTCCCTTCGTTTTGCTGGGTACCGGATTGCTCTGGTTTGGCTGGTTTGGATTTAACGCCGGGTCTGCTTTGGCAGCTGATGGAGTAGCCGTTCAGGCTTTTATGAACACCCACTTGGCTTCTGCTGCTGCCATGATGACATGGATCTTCTTGGACGTCATGTACCGAGGAAAGGTTTCTGCCCTCGGCGCTTGCATTGGCGCCGTAGTAGGCTTGGTGGCTATAACACCGGCAGCTGGATTTATTTCACTTGGGCCTTCCCTTACTATCGGATTTGTAGCTGCTTTGGTCAGTCGATTGGCCCTGTATTTTAAAAATCGTTCGGCAGTAGATGATACCCTGGATGTATTCCCTTGCCACGGTGTTGGTGGAATTAGCGGCATGCTCCTCACCGCCGTTTTTGCTTCTGAAGGCGGACTCATTTTTGGACAAACCGAATTGTTCCGAAACCATCTCTTGGCATTGTTAGGCGTTCTTGTCTTTTGTTTTGTGGGGAGCTACTTTCTGTTTTGGCTCACCAGTTTACTAACGCCTTTGCGGGTGGATGAAGAACAAGAAGAAATGGGACTAGATCTTTCGCAGCACGCTGAAAGTCTATCTGTTAATTGAGATAACACCTCATTATATTGGCTGCGCGCATTGCGCTTCTGATGGGGGTCAGAAACCTGTTTGGTGTGATACAGGGTCATGCAGCCAATAAAAAAGCCCCGCTCACGAGCGGGGCTTTACTTTTTTTGCCAAATAGATGCTTATTTGATCTTGTAGCTGAAGCTCAATCCGAATGTTCTACGGGGAGCAAAACGGTTGAAAACCCTTGGATCTGTGTTGAAGGAACGCGTTTCCGTTTCCATTACGTCATCCAAGATATTGTCTACAGAAAAGCCCAAAGCGTATTGACTCTTGTCGCCAAAGTTCTTCCGCAAGTTGAAATTCAGACTGTGGAATGGTACGGAGTAAACATCCGGAGTGAAGTTGATTCCCACGTTCACCAACTTAGGACCTTGCACATTGTAAAAAAGACCGGCTTCGTAGCCGTTGTCACTTCCCTGATAGCTGATGCCCGCATTGACGATATAAGGCGCTTGGCCTTGCATATCGCGATAAGAATCAAGCGTCTCTCCTTCGCGCAATCCGTTCTCTTTTCCATCATAATCACCTCCCGGACGACGATCATAGGTCACCCGAGCGTCTATAATAGAGAGATTGCCATTGAGCGAGAAAGCGTCCAAAGCAGTAAAGACAGTTCCCAGATTTAAACGCCCCTCAAACTCCATCCCCAAGACGCGGGCATCGCCCACATTTCGCGGTTGAAAACTGGTGTTGTCTTGCTCATAAGAAATGAGCTCGATGGGATTGGTGAAGCGCTTGTAAAACCCACTCACCGAAAACATTTGGTTGCGGTTGTAAAAAGCTTCATAGCGAATATCAAAATTCTGGATATCCGTCTGAACCAAATCAATATTCCCAATGAAGGTCATGCCCGATAAGACGTCAACAATCTCTGCAGTGGAGATTTCCTTGAAAGAAGGACGAGCCGTGGTCATGAAATAGCTTCCTCGCAGATTGCTCATATCATTCAACTGGTAGATCAAGTTCACGCTTGGAAACAATTGTAAAAGATCCAATACCTTGTCGTTGTTGAAGATACGTGCTTGCGGACTGTTGGGCGAGGTATTGGCAATCTGGTTCTGACCTGTGTAGAACTGGTCATACTTTTCCAATCGAACACCGAGTACAGACTTCAACTTTGAGGTGAGGTAGAACTCTTCTGAAACATAAAACGCCGCAATAGACTGTGTACCTGAATAGGTATTGTTCTGTTGAAACTGTCCGTGCATATAAGCGCCTGCATCACCGGGGAATTGGGCAGACCATAGATAACTGTTACTCATCAATTCATCACCATTGCCGGTAAGTCCTGTGAGATTGCCCAAGGTTCTCAGTTCATAATCGAGAATAGAGTAATCGCGCATTTTCAAGGTGTAGCCGAGGCCGAAGCGCAATTTGGCTTTGTCTCCCAACAAGCTATGCTCATGGGTTACATCCACACGATTGGCAAAATTGTACTCGTTCAGGTTTCTCCAGATTCTTTTGGGAAAGGCTCCTTCACTGGGGTCGATGCTGTAATTGATGATCTGGCCATCAGCATCGCGATCAATCACATAATTGGTAAGCCGCACATCTTTATCGGCAATTCGCGAATAAGTTGGAGAAACATTCCATTCCAAAATCCAATCGGTTCCAGAAAGCAAATGCTCGCCACCTATGAGCAAATTGGTAATGGAGCGCTCGCTGTACTCCAAATTGTGACGAACCTGTTCATTGTTGGTGGCGATGAGGTCTTGTTGTTCCATGAAACCCGACTTTGATTCGCCGTTTTGCAAATGCATGAGGTTCACTTTGTACTTGGAGCGCAGCGTTTTCATAGCGCCTCCTACCATACCACTCAGCAGCACATTGTTAATTCCTAGGGGCCCTTTCTGAAGACGCTCATCACGCAATTCGGTGATGCTGGCATCCAAGTTTTTGCGGTAATAGTTCTGCTCCCAATCCTCGTAAAAAGTAGTGTTGTTCTTATAGGAAAAAGAGCCCATCCAACCATAAGTTCTGCGCTCTGTTTTCAACTGATTGCCGCCTGATAGTCCCAATCCGAAGTTCATAGGGCTACTTTGGGTTTTGCTGCCCATTTCGCTGTTGAACAGACGGGTAGTTCCTTCGGCATCTGGTTTCAAGCGTGGATCTGTTTGTTCGCCTGTTGGGGTTGGATTGGAGGCGCTCATATTGAGGGGCTCATTGCGGGTACCATCATCAAAACCTAGAAAATCAAGGCCTCCACCATTTTGTGTGCGATAGTTGCTATTGAAATGCATTCCTGGGGTAAAACCTACATCAGCCGAAACATCTAAGCTGGGTTTCTCTGGGAACTCTTTGGTTTCGATGTTGACTACACCTCCAGTGAAATCTGCAGGCAGATCGGCACTAAAGGTTTTACGCACCACAATGTTGTTGATGATGTTGGTCGGGAAGATATCCATCTGTAAAGCATTCCGATCAGGATCTAAACCCGGAATGTCCATGCCATGTAGTGTTGTTTTGGTGTACCGGTCTCCCAACCCGCGCACATAAACATACTTTCCACCTTGAACAGATACGCCTGGAACGCGCTTCACGGCCGCTGCTGCATCTCCATCGCCTATTTTCTTAAATGTTTGGGCTGAGATTCCATCCATTACATTGACAGACTTCGCGCGCATGGTGAGCATAGCAGACTCGGTATTGCGGATAGCCTCCGCAGAAACCACTACTTCTTGCAATTGCTCGCCGCCTTCTTTCAAGCGGATAAGCTCAATGACCTCCACATTACCCGCTTCTATCACCACCCCTTGAATGGTGATGGGTTCTAGTCCAAGAAATGAGATTCGCAGATCGTATTTGCCGGGGGGCAAGCTGATTTCAAACTGTCCATCGAAATCTGTAACAGCGCCGGCCTGTAATCCAACCACCTGAACTTGAGCGGAAAAGAGGGGCTCGCCAGTGGCATCTTCTATTACAGTACCGCGAAGAATTCCCTTATCGTCTCCTTCTTCTGCTTGTGCAGAAAGTAGGGTAACCAAATATAGGCTGACGAGGCTGAGGAGCTTCCAATTCATCTGAGCGGTTTTTAATTGCAAAAGCTCACTACCGGAATTACCGGTAGTGAGCTACTACTTTGTAGGAAAATGGTTGCTTATAGATTGTCCAGTGCTCCAATAGCATCTCCCCATGTCCAGCCGGTGAAGGCTGAAGCATCTGCCCCTACGGTTGGGGTGCTTACATTGGAAGAAAAGCTCAGATCAGAGAAGGCATTGCCCAATGAAGAGCGGTCAGAGAAGATGTCTGCCACATCCATATTGCCATTGCTCAAATGAGCGGTATTGAATTGCCAAGCAGCATTGAAGTTCAATAGACCGTTGGTGTAGTTCTGCGAAGACACATCATCATCCAACTCTACATCTGAACTTTCAGAGAAGTTTGTGAAGTACAAATTGCTGAGGGTGCCTTGAGCGCCATCGCGGAAGTCAGCGTACTCACCGCCATCTACTCCACCGTCGTTCCAACCTACAAATGTTCCGTTGGTCATGGTGAAACCACCGTTCAATGAACCTTCTGGGCCATCGATTTCGAGTGCGTGGTCTGCGCTGTTGTTGTGAATGGCAATGAGATTGTTGATAGTACCGCTGTAGGCCTGGTCTACGTCGAAGGCATCATCGCCTTGGAACCAAACCAACAAGTTAGAAGAGTTTACACTTCCTCCAAACCATTCAATACCGTCGTCTACATTGGCTACAACTTCTACGTGAGAGATGGTAGTTTGACGACCTACGCCACCAAGTGTCAGGCCATTGATTTCATTGCCATCACCGATGAGTGTACCTCCGTGACGAATGGAAACATATTGGAACTTGCCCGAATTGTCATCGTCATTGGTGCCACCGTACAAGCCATTAGGATCTGAAGGAGGAATACCTTCAATCTGGAGTGATTCCACATCGCCTTCAGCAGAGATACGTGCATTGCCTAAGATGATGACACCACCCCACAAACCGCTAAAGGAAGCATTCAGGTTTGGACTTACTGTTTCGCCAGGCATGATTTCATCTGCTACAGAGGTGAAAATGATGGGCTGGGTAGGAGTTCCTACCGCATCAATCATGGCTCCACGTGCAATAATCAAAGCCGAAGCATTGGCTTCTTGACCTGCTTCTCCTTTGATAATGGTACCGGGCTGTATGGTAAGGGTTGCTCCGTTAGTGACTACTACACGACCGCTCAATTGATACACTTTGTCGGCAGTCCAAGTCTCATCAGCTGTGATTTGACCTGATTTCACTACGTTGCCTGTAGTAGGCGTAGTATTGTTGTTGTTGTTATCGTCTTCAGAACAGGCCGTTCCGAGTACGAGCGCTCCAGCCATTAGCAATGAGCTGAGCTTGAAAATTTTGTTAGTCATGAATGCTTTGTTTCTTTTCCGCTGCAAAACTGCTTAGAACCACATAGGGGTATGTAAAGGCAGGGTTAAGAAAAGCTCAAGAAATCTTTACAAGCCAACAGGCCCATAGAGTAAAATATACCCTATCAACATGATAAACAGATTATTGCAAATGTTAAGCCAGGGGTTGAGGGGAATTCAACCAAAAGAAAGGCTGCCTACTTCGGCTTTATTTTCTCGCCCCAGAAGCCTTGGTGTTTTACAACGTGAATAGATTGAAGCACCTTGAACTGGCATGCCAAGCGCAACCCACTTTCTAAATGGTGTGGAGGAAACTGAAGGCGCCATCTTTCCATTGAGGTGAGTGGGCGATGCGCATTGGGTTGTATTTCTACTGCACAGGTTCCGCAGCTGCCAAGTCCTCTGCAGTTCAGATACTGGGCCGCTCCATTGTGCGGACTGTGCCCACGCGCTAAGAGAGCATCACGCAGTTTTTCTCCGTCTTCACAAAACCATTCATCTCCATTGTAGGCAATACGAGGCATTAGTAGGTACCATTGGTCGCGTACGAGCGAAGGGCCTTAGACGGCCTGTATCGATCTTCGAGGTAGGTATCATACAAAGACTGAAGATGATGGTAGATCTTGTCTACGCCATATTCTTTGGCCCATTCGAATAATCCTCTGGGGTAATTTACCCCTTTGGTCATCGCCAAATCGATCTCCTCCTCCGTGGCGATGCCCATAGAAATAGCATCGAAGGCTTCGTTGACCAGCATGCTAAAGATTCGCTCGAAGATGTATTCGTTATGGGTATTGACAACTTCCACAGCTTTCCTATGGTCCTCACCATCAACATATTTATAATAGCCTCTTCCGGTTTTTCTCCCCAACAGTCCGGCTTCAACCATGCGTTTTTGCACCAACGAAGGCCGGTAGCGTGGATCGAAATAGAACTGTGTCCATACCGTTTCAGACACCGCATAGTTGATGTCGTTGCCAATAAAATCCATGAGTTCAAAAGGCCCCATTTTAAATCCTTTGGAGCGCATGATGAAATCAATCTGTTCTATGGTTCCAATATTTTCTTCATAAATGCGCAATGCTTCGCCGTAATACGGTCTGGCAATGCGATTCACAATAAAGCCTGGAGTGTCTTTGACTTTTACCACAGTTTTACCCCAGCTGGAAATGCGCTCGGCCGCATTCTTCAGTAGCTCTTGGTCTGTAAGGATGGAGGGGATGACTTCCACCAAGGGCATGAGCGGCGCAGGATTGAAAAAGTGGATCCCCATTACCCGATCGGGGTTGACCCTTCCTTTGGAGAGCGATGCAATGCTCAAGCTGGAGGTGTTGGAAGCCAAGATGCAGTGATTGGAAATGATGGTTTCCAATTCCTGAAATAGCGCAATTTTGGCCGTTAAGTCTTCTACAATGGCTTCGATGACGAGGTCGCAATTGTGGAATTCTTCAAGTGATGTAACATAGTGCATTCGAGCAAGAACCGCCTTTGATTCTTCGGCTGTCCAGCGCTCTTTCTCCACCTGCCTTGCGGCAATCTTGATCAAGCTGTTCTCAGCCTTGTGCAAAGCTTCCGGACGCGAATCATAAAGTTTAACCTGTTCTCCAGCTTGGGCCGCTACTTGAGCAATGCCACTTCCCATGGCCCCCGCTCCAACTATTCCAACAATCATTTACTTGCCTATGAATTTGGGTTTTCTCTTTTCCAGAAAAGCAGTAGTGCCTTCTAGATAATCTTGCGTTTGACCAGCACGCGTTTGCAATTCGTCTTCCAGTTCCAATTGCCTTTTTAGGTCGTTTTGCATGCTATGATTCAATGCCATCTTGGTATAAACCAGGCCCAAGGTGGGCATCTGCGCCAATGTTTGCGCTATGGCCATACTTTCGTCATCAAAGGTCTGATCATCCAAAACTTTGTAAATCATTCCCATTCTTTCGGCTTCTTCAGCGCTCACTTTATCGCCCAACATCATCAAGGCAGAGGCTTTCTGAAATCCGATCAAACGTGGAAGGGTATAGGTGCCACCGCTGTCGGGAATGAGACCAATTTTGGAGAATGCTTGGATGAAACTGGCCGAACGTGCCGCTAGAACTACATCGCCCGCCAAAGCAATATTGGCACCAGCACCGGCTGCCACTCCATTTACCGCGCAAACGATAGGGAGCTTCAAATCGCGCATTCTCGTGATGATGGGATTGTAATGCTCTGAAACAATTTTAGTTAAAGGAGGTCCATGGGGATCAGTCGCCTCTCCCAAATCTTGTCCGGCACAGAAGGCTTTGCCTACCCCAATAATACGCAGCGCACGAAGGCTGTTATCGCTAGCGGCTTCATCTAAAACTGTTTGAAGCTGCAGGGCCATTTCTCTAATGAAACTGTTGAATTTATCGGGCCGGTTGAGGCGGATGTCTAGCACATTTCCCTGCCTTTCCGCAAGAATCCAATCACTCATGGGTTCGTTTTTTCAGATGCATTTAAAGTAGTCAAAAGGCTCTTGGCAGTCGTTGCACTTGTACAAGGCTTTGCAGGCTGTAGAACCAAACATGCTGATTACTTGGGTATTCTGCGATTTACAATGAGGGCATCGCACGGCCGGAGGGGCACCAAAAAGGCTCCGCTTGTCAGCCGTTCCACGCAAGGGTGGAGAAATGCCGTATTCCTCGAGTTTGCGCTTGCCCGTTTCGCTCATCCATTCGGTGGTCCAAGGTGGATCGAGAACGGTGAGTACTTTCGACTGTGTATAGCCTGCGTTTTGCAGGGCTTTCAGAATATCACTTTCGATGGAATCCATGGCCGGGCAACCCGAATAGGTGGGTGTAATGGTCACTTGAACCCCTGATTCTTCTAGCTCCACTTTGCGAATAATCCCCAAGTCTTCAATACTGAGTACGGGGATTTCAGGATCACATACTTCGCTCAGTACGCGATAAACACGTTCTATGCGAAGGTCTGTTGATCCGTTTTCTACCATTGGGCATCAGGGTAGGAACGCGGAATATGCTGCATTTCAGCCAAAAGGAAACCCAAATGCTCAGTGTGTTCACCGGTTCGCCCACCGCTTTGCATCCAACCGTCATCGGGCATATCCAACTTGGCCATTTTGAGCACCTCTTGCACCTTGTCTTTCCAGCTTTCTTGTAGTAGCGGGTAATCAGGTGCAATTCCCGCCAGGGTCATTTCTTGTGTGGCGGCATCTGGCTTGAAGAACTCTCCTGTATAAGGCCACAATTGCTGCAAAGAATGCTGCACGCGCTCATGGCTTTCGTCGGTGCCGTCGCCCATGCGAATGATCCACTCTGCAGACCATTGGGCATGGTAGGCCACTTCTTTGATGGCCTTCTTGGCGATGGCGCGAAGTCTTTCTTCTTTGCTCTCCAACAAGGCGGTGAGTTCAAAATAATGGTAGGTATCATAAAGAAACTGCCGCACCAAAGTTTGTCCCCAATCGCCATTGGGAAGCTCGGTAATAAGCAAGTTTCTGAACTCGTGCTCATTTCTGAAAAACGCCAAGCTGTCTTCAGTGGCTCCTTGGCCCTTTAGTTCGGCAGCAAACTGCAACAACATACGCGCTTGACCCAGATGATCTAAAGCGATATTGGTGAGCGCGATGTCTTGTTCTAAAATTGGTCCATGGCCGCACCATTCACCGAGTCTTTGACCAGTAATTAGCGAATTGTCGCCCAAAAAGAGCGTGTATTGATAGAGGGGCTCATTCATGAGGGCGAATCAGATGTGACCGACTTCGTCAGGGATGTCGTAAAAAGTAGGATGTCTGTACACTTTGTCGTCGGCTGGAGTGAAAAGCGGTTCCTTTTCGTCAGGACTACTGGCTGTGATGGCCTCTGAAGGCACTACCCAGATGCTAATGCCTTCACTTCTGCGGGTATAAACATCTCTGGCATTCTTTATGGCCACCTCGGCATCGGGAGCGTGCAGACTTCCTACGTGTTTGTGACTCAGTCCGTTCTTACTTCTAATGAAGACCTCCCAGATCTTCCAATTGTCTTTCTCGGCCATAATGGGGGTTTGGTCTGTGCAATTAACGAAAAATGTGAGGCGAGCTCAATGATTTAAGCCGCAGATTCTTGCTTTCTGCGCGCTGCTTCTTTGGCGGCATAGGCATTGGCTGCTTCTCGCACCCAAGCACCAGCTTCATGCGCTTTCTGACGAGCTGTCATGCGCTCTTCATTGCATGGGCCATTGCCTTGAATGACGTTGTAGAATTCTTCCCAGTTGATCGCACTGAAATCATAATGGCCTCTTTCCTCATTCCATTTCAATTGCTTGTCTGGTACAGTGAGCCCTAAAAACTCAGCTTGAGGAACCGTTTTGTCTATAAACTCTTGGCGAAGTTCATCATTTGACTTCCGCTTGATCTTCCACTTCATGCTTTGGGCTGAATTGGGAGAAAGATCATCAGTAGGACCGAACATCATCAAAGAAGGCCACCACCAGCGGTTGAGTGCATCTTGGGCCATCTTCTTCTGGGCATCAGTTCCTTTGGCCAGGGTGAGCATTATTTCATAGCCCTGCCGCTGATGGAAGCTCTCTTCTTTACAGATGCGCACCATGGCCCGTGCATAGGGACCATAAGAGGTTCGGCACAACATTACCTGATTGGCGATGGCAGCACCATCTACCAGCCATCCGATGGCGCCAATATCTGCCCAAGTGCGGGTTGGATAGTTGAAAATGGAAGAGTATTTGGCTTTCCCGATGAGAAGATCGTGCACCAAATCTTGGCGATCTGCCCCAAGCGTTTCAGCTGCACTGTAGAGATACAAACCATGTCCGGCTTCGTCTTGCACCTTGGCAAGCAAGGCTACTTTTCTTCTGAGCGAAGGAGCGCGGCTGATCCAATTGGCTTCCGGCAGCATCCCAACTACCTCACTATGGGCGTGTTGAGAAATTTGACGAATGAGTGTTTTCCGGTATTTCTCCGGCATCCAATCTTTCGGTTCAATCTTGTTCTCTGCATCAACATACTGTTGAAAGCGTTCTTCCATCGCAATGGCATCCATAAGCAGGGGTATCTGAAGCAAATTTACCAATGCCAAGTTAACAGAATGAACGTCCCGAGTGTTCTTGCGTTAATTTGCGCATCCATCCCCAAATTACTGGCATGCTCAACTTTTTTAAGAAAAAAGCCGTCAAAGAAGACTTAACCCGCGAAGAGAACACCAAGCCAAGCGCTGGTTTCCATTCGCTTAAGGTAGCAGATGTGCGTCGCGAAACGGCTGATTGTGTATCAGTGGCCTTTGAGATTCCTGCATCATTAAAAGAGGAATTTCATTTTGTTCAAGGGCAGTATCTCACTTTTAAGAAAGAAATCAAGGGAGAAGAAGTTCGCCGTTCCTACTCCATTTGTAGCAGTCCACTAGATGGAGAACTCCGGGTGGCCATCAAAGAAGTTCCTGACGGGAGGTTTTCCACCTTCGCCAATCGGCAATTACAGGTGGGCGATGTATTGGAATCAATGACACCCCGCGGCAATTTTCATCGTCCGCTCGATCCCAACAATGCATCAGAATATGTAGCCTTTGCTTCGGGTTCAGGTATAACCCCGGTGATGAGTATTCTCAAAACCACCATGCAGCGAGAGCCCAAGAGCCGTTTTATGCTTTTTTACGGCAACCGAAGCACCAGTTCTGTGATTTTTCGCGATCAGTTGGATGACCTGAAAAATGAATTTATGGGCCGCTTGGAGGTGCACCATGTGCTGAGCCGAGAAGATCAAGGTACCGATTTACTGAAGGGTCGCTTGGATGCAGAGAAGTGTAAGAATTTTGCCGAACGTTTCTTTGACCCTGCAACGGTTAGTGCCTATTATTTGTGTGGTCCAGGGGAGATGATTGGAAGTATTAGCGAAACCTTGGAAGCTTTAGGTGCCCCAAAAGATCGCATTCTCTACGAACTCTTTTCTACTCCAGGCTCAGCCAAAATTGAAGGGAAGACCAACAAATCTGAAAAGCGCGATTTTGTTGCTGATGTGACCGTGATACTCGATTCAGATGAAACCCACTTCAGCATCGGCGCCGATGGAAAATCTATTCTTGATGCCGCGCTCGATGCCGGTGCTGATGTACCCTTTGCTTGTAAAGGCGCGGTATGCTGCACCTGTAGAGCCAAGGTCTTGGAGGGCGAAGTTGAAATGGACATGAACTATGCTTTGGAAGATGATGAGGTAGAAGAAGGCTATGTACTCACCTGCCAATCACATCCACGAAGCCAAAAAGTAGTCATCAGTTACGACGAATAAAAAAGAAAAGCCCCGCTCGTTGGGCGGGGCTTTGAATCACAGCGACCAGACAATTTAACCTAACCTAAGAGAAAACCTGAAAAGAACGACGCCGCTGCGCGTGTTTCTATCAATTTGACGTTGAAACTTTTCCAAAGGTTGGGAAGTTTCAGAACTTTTTTAGCTCACCGTCAATACGAATAACGCAAGAGTTAATCCATTCCTATGTTAAAACATTTAATTTTGTGTTAATGTTGATAAGACATGACATACACTGATGCTTCTTCTTCCCCTGCTGACAAGCAGAATGAGCACTCTTTAGAACAGGCCATCCAGCAGAAGAAATTCAAAGATGCATGGCAAAAGGCAGCCATAAACATCATTTATACAGGCAGTTGGCTGAAAGGAAGAACAACTGATTTTCTCAAACCTTACGGCCTTACCGCCCAGCAATTCAATGTGCTACGCATCCTCAGAGGGCAATACCCCAATGGGATTACCACCATGGAGATTCGGAAACGCTTGCTTGACAAGATGTCAGATACCAGTAGAATGGTCGATCGCCTAGAACGCGATGGCTGGGTAGAGAAGAAAAAAGATGAGTTAGACAAACGACTGGTAAGCGTGAGCATCAGCGAACGTGGACTGCAAGCACTTTCGCAAATAGATCAGCAGGAACGTGAGATGCACGCCCATTTATACGGTTTAACCGAAGAAGAAGCCGTGCAGCTCAGTGCACTCTTAGACAAGGTGCGCGCCGGAGCACAATAAGCATCCATCTCCTAAAAGCTATAGCTCACCCGAGCAAAAACGCTGGTGGTTAAATAATCAAAGCGATTATCCGCATCATTTCCCATAAAGAATTGCGAAAGCAGAAGAAAGTCGATGTTCTGTTTCCAGTTATAGCGAATGCTGGGAATGAGAATGGCTGCCGTTCCGCCACTGGTCAAAATTCCAGACAAATCGGCAGTTAACAATGGGTGCAAAGGGTAGGTGCATTGGACAAAAAAGCTAGACTTAAAGGGGAAGAGGTTCTTGGCCTCTAACACTTGTCCGCCTGATATTCCCGATAATGCCAATGTTGATTCGCTGCCTGCTTGGTTGAAGAGATAACCCAATTGAACGTAAAGTTGGTTGGTAAAGCTGTAGTCAACACTTGGGGAAAAAAGCAGATTAGTGCTTCCAGGCCCATCGCGAGGAGTGTAATAAGTTACCTCTCCTTTAAACCCTACTCCTTTGATATTCCCCGCCCATCCAGCCCCAAAAGTCCAGTCATAGTGGTAGATTCCACCGAGAAGTTGAAAATCATAGACGCCTAAGGGAAAAGTGAAACGAGTGGCCGCCACCCCAAGATCATCCTCTCGACCAGGAGTATAAGCTACTTCTAGGCTTTTGAAGCCCGAAAAGAAGTACTGAACGGAAAGCGCATCTACCCCGGGCCGCTCTTCGTAATCAAAATCAAGGTAATTGTATTGATTGAAAATATCATTGGGATTCCACACCGTGTTTTTCCCCCAGTTGATGCGTTGCCGACCCAAGCGGATGTCCCAATGCGCACTGGTATATCGTCCGTACAAACGATCGAGCACACTCACCATGGCTGTGCGCTGTCCGCTCCACAAGGTCCAACTCAGATCTAGCTGGCCCATATCGGCATCCAAGTAATTGAAGGCATCAGCTTGTTGGCGAACTTGATATCCCCAGAATAATCTGTTCCTCAAGCCCAGCTCGAAGTACCATTTGGTTCTAATCTGATAACGTGCATTTAAGCGCTGATGAATTTGATAATCTTGATAATTAGCCGGAAGAAAGTTGCCTAAATTTCCAAAGGCAGATTGATTGATGTAGCTAAAGTTCGCCAATAGGCGTGCATAGCCATCCCACTCAATACGAGGCCGTTCTGTTTGTTCTTGGGCGGCTACATTCAAGAGAGATAGCGCGCAACAAAATGCCCCTATCAGTTTCATTTCACCAGATCTTCTATGATCTTTCCATCTTCCATGGTGATCACCCGGCGTGCCCTATCCATCACCCTTTGATCATGGGTAGAGAAGACGAAAGTGACACCTTCTTTTTGGTTCAAATCAGCCATAATATCGAGCAGTGTGGCAGCAGAATGGCTATCGAGGTTGGCGGTAGGCTCGTCTGCCAGCACAAAATCTGGTTTGGGAGCCAAGGCCCGGGCAACTGCCACCCGCTGTTGTTGTCCTCCAGACAGCTCTCCGGGTTTGTTGTTCCGTCTGTCAAAAAGGCCTATAGACCTCAGCAACTCTTCGGTTCTCCGCTCTCGCTCTTCTGCTGATTTGCCCTGAAGCAACATGGTAAACTCTGTGTTTTCATAAGCAGATAAGACAGGAATAAGATTATAGGCTTGGAACACGAAACCGATATGGCGTAAACGAAAGTCTGTTCGTTCTTGCGGCTTCAGTTCATGAATATTGATTTGGTTGACCAATACCTTTCCAGCAGTGGGGTCATCCAATCCGCCAATCATGTTCAACAGGGTAGTTTTCCCGCTGCCTGAAGGACCCACTATGGCGGTAAACTCGCCCTTGGCAATGTAGAGGTTGACGCCTGCAAGCGCATGAACGGCGGTGGTTCCTTCACCAAAAGTCTTGTAGAGGTCTTGAACTTGAATGAGTGGCATGGTCAAAGGCTTCGCATGGTTTCAATAGGGTTCATTCGCAAGGCACGCATGGCCGGAATCAAACCAGATAGTGTGGCCGTCAATCCAACCATCAAAGCCAATTGGGCATACCAATGGGCCTGAAGGAGTGGGTAAATCACGGTGTCTATTCCATATTCCTCTAATCCAGCACTATACAAACTGAGATCGAGGCCGTACACGAGCAATATTTGAATGGTCACATAACCCAGCAACATCCCTGTTGGCCCGCCCAACAAGGTGACCATGAGCGTTTCCAACATCACCATACTAAATACCCGGCGCTTGTTCATGCCAACGGCCATGAGCATTCCCAACTCTCTTCGTCTTTCTAGCACGGCCATCAGCATATTGTTGATGATTCCGAATGCCAAAGCGAAGAGAATGATGGACATGAAAATGAGGAGAGAATTGGCCATCATTTCATCGGCATAGCCCAATTCTGGTGAGAGAACCGTCCAAGGAACTACTTCAATAGCCGGCCCTACAGCCAATTGGATGGCGGAAATGGCTTGTTCTAGTTGATGTGGATCATGGCCGAGAATGCTCATCTCATGCCAATCACCCGGGGCCAATTCAAGATGTTCTGTTAACTGTTTCCGATCTGTGAAAACCTGCATCTCATCAATGGCGCTATTGCCGGTTTGATAGATCCCTCCCACCCGAAAAGCGATGGAAATAAGCTCTTCATCAGCACTTTGAGTGGTTATTACCAAGCGCGAGCCAATGGTAAGATCGAGTTTTTCTGCTAGCTTCTTCCCCATTATCAAGGTGTTGGAGGCTTCTCCATTCAGCCATTCCCCTGCGATCATTTTTTGTGCTACGCGATTGATAGAGGCCTCCCGCTCTGCATCTACTCCAAAGAGTTGAATACCCGCGGCTGATTTACTGGATGAGGCCATGGCTTCGGCACAGATCCGCGCCGAAAAATTTGGCCAACCCAAGTCATCCAACGCCCGCACAGCTGCTGAGGCCTGTTGTTGATGCAACACGGTTTTTAGCTTAGGGTCTTTCCGATAACCGTCTGCGTGCAACTGAAGATGCCCCATCCCGCTCAGCAAAACAGATGCGGTGCGCTGCTGATTGAGTCCATTGGCAAAGGCCATAATAAAAATTCCTGCCCAAACCCCTAGCGCCACTGAAGCAATGAGAAGGCCACTGCGCTGCGGACTGCGCCAAATGTTTCGCCAAGCTATTCGTGCAATTATCCAAGAATGGGTCATGATCGCATGGCTTTAACCGGTTGAAGATGGCGGATTTTCACTACCGGATAGAGCGCACACAGTAAGCTGATAAGTACTACAGACCCCGCATTAAATAGGGCAATTGACGGCTTGATGCTTGCCGGCATTAAAGGTTCCATGCCATAACTCAACATGGTCTCGGCCATTTGCCCAGTAAATTCAATAGGATGTAAATAAAAGTAAGTGACCACAGGAGCGGCCAGCAGCAATCCTGCAATACTTCCTATTAAGGTGAGCAACACAGATTCTAAGGCGGTCATCAGGGCCAATTGGTTTCGTTTCATCCCCAGAGCCACTAGCACCCCAAACTCATGTTGCCTTTCAGCTGTCATCATCAAAACGGTTCCCATTAGTCCGAAGGCGATCACCATGTACAAAATGATGATCATGATGATCCCGCCGGCACTGTCGGCAGAGATGGCTTGCACCAACTCGGGCATGAGCTCCTTCCAACCGTACAGCCGGTAGTTGGCTGTGTCTATTACAGAAGCAGCTTCCGCCAGCCATTTATCATCAGCCGCTTCATTGTTCATTTTCAGTACCACTTGTGTGGCAGAGCCCTCAGCACCCAACAGATACCGAGCTTCTTCAAGCGGAAGAAATGCCATGCTGCGATTCAATTCTGGGGAGGCCAATTTGACCGTTCCAACCACTGGATACAGTCCGTACGCCGATTGCCCTCGATAGCCCTGCGAGATGAGAACCACACTGTCTCCCACGCCGAGCTCGAGCACTTCGGCCAATCCCTCTGTTAGAACAATCTCTATGGCCGTTGGATTGGAGAATAAGCGCCCTGTTTGCAAGCGTTTATCCAATTGCAATCCATTGATTTCTCTTTCTGTCTCTAAGCCAATAAACAGTCCGCCTCGGGTGTTGTCTGCATGAGAGAAAAGGGCAAATTGCTGAATTCTGGGAACCGCATCTTCTACTCCTGTAAGGTTTAATAGCTTGATTTGTAGACTATCGTCTGGAAAAATTAAATGATCAAGTGAAGGATCGTCTTTGTACTTCGGATGCTGTACTTGGGCGTAGCCGGTGAAAGCTCCTACCATATTTTCAATCATAAGCGCATAGGAACCCAGTTGAAAGCTACGCATCAACACAGCAAAGAACACGGCAAAAAGCACTGATGAAACGGTAATCAGACTACGCCTTTTGTTGCGCCAGAGGTTACGCCAAGCCAGTGTGAAGAGCATCTTCATCAGCGAAGCCGTTGGAGGTTCTGCAAAGAGTAGAAGTTCTCAGCTTGCTTCACGCTAAAATCCAAGTGGTTGTAGCGCATTTCTGTATACTGATCAGGCGTTTCCATGGGCGTCATGCGCATTCTACTGGGTAAGGTTTTGTCTCCCCATTGGGCGAGGTCAAAAGCCTCTAGGCGGCTAACCAATTGTTGACGCTCATCGTAAAAATCTGTTTGCCATTGAAAATCACCTTCTTTGGTGATATAAAGAATGATATGATCCCAAACCACGGCAGTTTCGGGTTTTGGATCAAGGCGTATCTGATGGCATGGAACCCCTCTAATTTCTTTCTCCCCCAGATATTGATAGGTATAGTCTTCTACTATGCTATTCTCTCTTACCAGATCGTCATTGTTGAGGTCGGAGCCCATCCAACTTTGGCCCATCATACTGGGGGGCAATTTCACGTTTCGTCCGATTCGCGGCAGGTAGTTCCAAATCTCTTGGCCCCTTTTGAGGAAGACTGTTCCCTTGTCTCTCGCTGGCGCATCAATAATCATCACCATATAATCGGGTTCGTCTGACCAGATTCTCAGCTGCATACTGCGCTCCCAAGTTGGGCGAACGATGGTGATGGTCATTTCAGAATAGGAATGTTCTCCTCTGAGTAGCGCCTCTGAGCGCCGAATGATGGCCTCTGCGTTGGTTTGAGCCATCAGCACAAAAGAGGAAAGAAGCAGTGAGCAGGTGATGATTAACTTTTTCATAGCTGGTAATGGGCATAGAGTTTTTGTTGAATAGCCGCCAAGGGATACTCCTCGCCCAGCGTATGAAGTCCGAGGATTATACCATCTAAGAGTGCCCCTAAGAAGAACATTTCAGCCTCAGTATCTGCTACGCCCAGCTTGTTGAAGAGGGGCTTGTAAATGGAGAGCTTTTGATGGCGCATTTGATGTATACGCGGCTGAAGGCCTTGAATCACCTCTGCTTGAAGTGAAAGCATGGCGATAAGTCGAAAGAATGGCAGTTGGACTTTGAGCGACTGAAAGGCCCTATCAATAATTTCTCTGAGGGCTTGCCGGGGGTCAACGCCCTCTTTGGGTTCTGGTATCAAATGATGCGCATCTTGGTTGATTTGATCAAAAAGTTGCAAAAGCAGCTCCTCTTTGCTGTTGAAATAGTGATAAACAGAGCCTTTTGCCATACTTGCGGCACGGGCAATCTCGGCCATGGTGGTCTGGGCATAAGACCGCTCAGCAAATAAGTTGAGCGCAGCGTGAAGAATTCGAGCCCGAGCGTCTTCTCTTAATTGAGCGTTTTGCTCTGCATTTCTTGGCGACATAATTTACATTGACCAAACGGTCGGTCAAAGTTAAACGACTTTGCCTTACTAACCAAACAAGGGGGCGAAGAGAAAGAATGTCGTGTACGAAAGGTGTTACCTTCACGCCATGGATTTAAATGAAATTGAGAGTATTGAGATTGATCTGCTGCGAGAGGGCGATCATTTGGAAGTGAAAAAGGCCATGCTAGAGGCCTACCCCAATATGCCCGGGGTTTATTGGAAGGAATCGCATTTGCAGCAGCTCATGCGCATCTTTCCGGAGGGCCAAGTAGTTATTCGCATCAACGGGCAATTGGCAGGGGGCGCTCTTTCCATTATAGTGTCTGAAGACTTGGTCAATCAGCAACATACTTATCAGCAAATCACCGGCAATTACACTTTTAATACCCATAGCTCAAGTGGAGAAGTGCTTTATGGCATTGATGTGTTTATTCGTCCGAGGTATCGTGGACTTCGGCTTGGTCGGCGTTTATACGACTACCGCAAAGAATTGTGTGAGAAGCTCAATTTGAAGAGCATTGCCTTCGGTGGCCGCATTCCCAACTATCACAAGTATGCAGAAACACTGAGCCCCAAGGAATACATTGAACAAGTGCGCCTGCGTCAGATTCATGATCCGGTATTGAACTTCCAGATTTCCAATGATTTTCATCCGAAGCGAATCATGAAATCCTATTTAGAAAGCGATGTCGCATCCAATGAATTTGCGGTGTTGCTCGAATGGAACAATATCTACTTTGAAAAGCCCAATACCAATGTAAGGGCCCAAAAGCGCGTGGTGAGAATTGGGTTGATTCAGTGGCAGATGCGGCCTTATGCGGGTTTGGATCAACTCATGGAACAAGCCGAGTATTTTGTGGATGCTGTTTCCGGCTACCGCTCAGACTTCGCCTTGTTTCCTGAATTCTTCAATGCGCCATTGATGGCTGAAAACAACCACCTGTCAGAGTCCGCAGCTATTCGAGAATTGGCGAAACATACAGAATCAATCGTTCAACGCTTTTCCGAGCTTTCCATCTCCTACAACATCAATATTATCACCGGAAGCATGCCTGAAATTCAAGGAGATAAGCTGCACAACGTAGGTTATCTCTGCAAGCGTGATGGCAGCGTTGAGCGCTATGAGAAGTTGCATGTAACCCCAGATGAAGCCAAGGTATGGGGCATGCAGGGCGGCAGTGGCCTGAACGTATTCGATACCGATTGTGGCAAGGTGGGCATACTCATTTGCTATGATTCAGAATTTCCAGAACTATCGAGGCTGCTGGCGGAAGATGGTATGGAAATCCTCTTTGTGCCCTTTTTAACCGATACGCAGAATGGGTATTCCAGAGTTAGGCATTGCGCACAAGCCAGGGCAATTGAAAATGAATGCTATGTAGCCATAGCCGGAAGTGTGGGCAACCTGCCCAATGTGCACAATATGGACATTCAATTTGCGCAATCAATGGTGTTCACGCCATGTGATTTTGCCTTCCCCACCAATGGCATTAAGGCCGAAGCAACGCCCAATACGGAGATGATTCTCATCGCCGACGTAGATCTCGATTTACTCCGCGAACTCAACCAATTTGGCAGTGTGAGAAATCTCAAAGACCGACGAAAAGATTTGTTTCAGTTGGTGAGGAGTAAGTTAGGAGATGAGAATTTTCCCTCCAAAAAGTAGATCGAATTACCTCAGAGAGGCATTTTGGAGATGTATCAAAAGCGTTAAGTATAATACCCTTTTGATCGATTCATGGTTTATGTTGCAAAGAAGGAGTGAATAGCAGCGCCTTTCCCTAATTATTGATATACAGAAAACATCAAAAGCCGTTAATAGCTCCGTTGTTAAGTCC
>CAZDPF010000011.1:0-20295 GCA_964507215.1 uncultured Chryseobacterium sp.
CTAATTCAATATTGATGACAACATTTGGCATTGTACTCGTATTTCTGGGCCTTACCCTGTTTGTCTTATTGCCTATCCTCAAAAGATCAGATGCTGAACACCAGAATGATCCGCTTTCAAAGAATAGCCTTTTCACGCGCATAGTTCACATTTTAGCAGGCTTGAGCAATCGGGTGGTTGGCAGCATTACCGTGTTTGGTGTGCTGTTGGTGATGCTGCCCTTCTTATTCTTTTGGGCAGAACCAGGTTATCAGTATTTCGTGGTCTACCCTACGGGAGCCAAGAGTGCTGTAATGTCAGAGGGCATCAAATGGAGAGGTTTTGCGCAAATCATTCCATGGCAGAAGTACATTGATGTGAAGGTGGTGGATGAAGGAGAAGACGCTTCAGAGATTGAAGGAGCTATGGAGCCAATACCCATTCGCTTTATAGACCAAGTTACGGCGAGGGCCAAGCTCTCCACCCGATTTCAATTGCCCACTGATGAGCAGAGCTTCATTGAGCTGGCCATAGAATTCCGGTCTTTGCAAAACTTGGTACAAACTACCCTTATTCCCACCGTTCGTGAGGTGGTATCGAATACAGGCTATATGTTCGCTGCGCAAGATTATATCTCGGGTTCTGCTTCAGATTTTCGGGTGGCTATTGATGATCAGCTGAAGTATGGCACCTATAGTGTAGAGAAAACAGAGTACCGTGATACGGTGATGACAGATATTGAAGACGAAAGCAGCAGGCAGATTAAAGAAATTCGTACGCGCTACGATGTGAACAAGCGCAAAGATGCCAGCGGACAGGTGATTCGCATAGCGCACGATATCAATGAGAACAACATCATTATTGCTCAGGTGATTGTAGATGATGTTTTACTCGAATCTACTTTCAAAAAGCGCTTAGAAGCCCAGCGCGATGAGTCGGCTAAGCGGCAACTGGAACAACAAAAGATCAAGACCGCCAAAGATGCCCAAGCAAGAATTATTGCTGAAGGAGAGCGAGATAAGGCGGCAGAAAGAGTAACCCAAGAAAAAGAGCAGGTTAAAGCTCTCATTGCCATAGAAACCAAGCTAAAACAAGAAGAGACCAACAAGAAGCTGGCAGAAATTGCCCTGCAAACTGAAAAGTTGAAGGCCGAAGCAGAAAAGGTGAAAGCAGATGCAGAGTCTTACAAGAACACCAAACTGGTACAAGCGGGACTAACTCCGCAAGAGCGTGCACAAATTGAAAAGGAAAAGGCCATTGGCGTAGCCGCAGAGCTTTCGCGCATTCAATTTCCACAAACCATGATTATTGGCGATACCAAGGGTGGTTCTCCATTGGAATCTTTGCTTGGGGCGGCCATGGCCAAGCAGTTACTCCAAGAAGAGAAGTAAGAAAGACTAGATAATTTTTGAGTAGGTACTCAGCGAGATATAGGGCGTTTCTTCATTCCCTTTTGCGCGCTGATTGCGATAAACTTGGTGCCGCTTGGCAGAATACCCATTGATTTTCTGCACCAGTCTGCGTGCATCTTTAGTTGGAATACAGTTGATAGACAGGGTTTTAAAGCTTTCTTTCGGCTGGGTAAGTTCAATATAGAGCACTTTGTGAAACAGCCTGTGTTGCAGGCGCATCGCTTTAATGGTAGGGGTTTCAATTACTTGAACCTGTGCTTTGGCCAATCCCCAAGGGGTCCAGCTTTTTTTGAATTGCAGCACCTCTTCGTTCCATTCGAGTTCGTAGAATCTCGGACCTCTCAACAAATAGAACAGGGTTGTAATCAATAGGATCTTAGGGAAGAATTGTATTAACCAAACCGCATAAGGCGTCATTGTTTGAGAAAGCGCATTGAACGCTTCTGTAAGCAACTGCCATGCAGTACCTATGTATTGAAAAACAAGAGCTGTTGCCGTTTTTTCTGCCCACTGACCATTGAGGGCATAAAGGCCAACATCCATGCAAATAAGCACTGTTAGAGAAATAAAAAACAGGCGCAAGCGATATACGCGCTTTGAAGAATGCTTAATTCGCAAGGTGTTGAGTCTGCGTAGGTGTTAAAGGGAGGCGATCTGTATCAAACCAACGATGGCCCATCGGGTCAAAATAATTTGTAGTACAAAGATAGACAGGTAAATCAATACGGGTTGAGGGGATCGATTGAATAAAGTGGGGTTAAAAATAGCGGACCACCCGATTATCGGAATAATTCCCAACCACCATTTGGGTAGTTTCTTAATGCTCCTGAAGAATGTTTTTTGCATGGTTCCCTTTGCCTGACATGTAGTGATAATCTTTCAAAAATATTTCTGGAGCATCAAGAAAATACTTAGTATTCGGTAGGCAGCAGGAAAATTCGGGTAAACGTCGAGTTGCCATCATGAAGTGGATTATTCTGAGGAAACAGTTGGGCCTAGCACTTTTTTCCATTCATCCGTATTTTCATGTTGTTCACCGAAAAGTGATGGGAAGCGTCTGTATTCTACTACATCTTTGTAATGATTGTGGTGGTTCGCAATTAACAAGGGTAAATCATGGTTAGGCACGGTAGTTTACCCGTGGGGGGCTTCGGCCCCCTTTCTTTTTCCATAATAAAACATAGTGCGTTGGTTCAAACGCATCTCCTCTTATCAAAAGAGAACTATCGAATGGATGGTGTTGAACGTTTAGCTGGCTAACTGGTGATGAGCGGCTTGAATTCTTTGCCGAATGGCCGTAGGGGGAATGCTATTATGCAGTGTGAATACCCTACTGAAATGAGAAAGTCTGCGAAACTTACATCTCAGAGCAATGTTTTCCATACTCAACGAGCTGCAGCAAACATGATACAGCGCTTCGGCAGTTGAGAGGCATTCTAAGATTTGTTTGATTAGAAGCTTTCGATCAGGGAAGACAAATTCATGAAACATATCTGAAGAGTTTTGTAGAAGTTCTGTTTGAATTTCTCCTAGGTCTTCGCCGTCTTCCCATGCTTTGTTGGAAACCTCCATTAAATCGCCAATGGCGTCCCAATCGAATTTCTGAAGGTAACGTGGTTTTCGCAAAATGCCCTCCTCAGCCAGTTGTTTGAGTTTGGCTGCCAGTTCGTGAATGGTAAAAGGAACAGGCTCACAAGAAGGGGTTTGTTCAGCGATCGTTTGCCCCCAGTCTGATGCCCTCAATTCCGGAATGTTTAACAATTGGGCTTCTTTTGCGCCATCCAGCAGTTCTACCGCCAAAGGTTGGCTGCAGGTTTGAATAACAAAGCTTTTGTTGGCCATGAGACACATAGCTATGGTCTTTCGAACCAGTGGGTCTGGCTGGGTAGAGTAAATCACAATCATGGTCTGCCTGCTTAAAGGGAACTGCCCTGCTGATTACATTACAACCTGCAGCTCTTCAACCAACAAGTTGTTCTAAGCAATGAGAATAGAGGGCCATAATTCGGTAAACGGAATAATCTTTAAGGCCAACAGTCGCAATTAAATGGCCGAAAGCACTATGGGTACTATTGATCTTTGCGCAAGGGAATGATGTAATTGCCAATCACAATTTCACCTTTTTCCTCGTGGGACAGGTATTTCTGGTGCACAAAAAAAATCAGGGGCTACCAATTTGAATAAGTTGGATGGGTTTGCCTCAGAGAAGCGCTCCAATGAACCCTTTACAGTCATCTCTTCCAGCTTGTCCATTACAAGACGAATGTGTTCGTTTTCAAGCTGTTGAACAAAGGCAAGTTCGTCCAATACAATTCTCCTCGAACTTCCCATGACCCTAACATAAATGTGATCTGCCGTTTCTTCCGTCAGTGGCTTTTTGGATAGAGGATGGAGCTTTCGTCTGATTCTATTAATAGCTATTTCGAGGCGTTCAGGATTAAATGGCTTTTTGAGGAAATCAGTGGCCATTTCCGAATAGGCCCTTTGAACATATTCTTCACTATGCGACATGATAATGAGATGCGAAACAGAATTCTTGAGTGCATGGAGCACTTCAAAGCCGTTGCAATCAGGTAATTCAACATCAATCAAAGCGATATCGGCCTGAAGCTCATTGGCCTTATTGAGTACATCACTTCCATTTAAAAAAGCGCCAACCACCTCAATTTCCCCCAATTTGTTGAGAGTAAATTATATAGAGGACTGTAAGAATGCATCATCCTCTACGATGATCATCTTCAGTTTGGAATTTTCCACAAGCTTATACTGCATTTGTGAAAAATGCTTCCTTGAATGCATAGTCGCTCTATTCATGTTGTTCCCCGTCCCAAAGCAGGATAATTCGTTCAGGAAATCACATGTGATGCACGAATACTCGATAAGACGAATATTTGATCATCTCATGTCAACGCCTTACTCGATAGAGCCCTCCTCTTAGGTTTAGGTTAATGAACAGTCGTATAGATTGAAAGTTCGAAATACCAAATGTGATAAGCGGGGTGCTCTCCTTCTCCATAAAGGATTTGTAAGGTTCTTGAAGTATGGCTACTAAAAAGACATAAATTAAAGCCATGATAAAGAGTGTAGTAGAATTTTTTCTCCTATACATGGTAATAATTAGCAACCCAAAGCGGCTTATAGAGCAATACCAAAACGCTGGAAACATGAAAAAAGCACTCTTTCTTTTGGTATGGATAAGCCTTGGGCTGCAGCTAGGCGCGCAAGCTGTGTATTGGGAGGTGACCGCTCCCAACGGGCAAATCAGTCATCTGCTGGGAACCTATCATTTGTTAGGCGATGGGTTCATCCGCCATGACGATGAAATGTTTGAGCACTTTCAAAAATCCGATGCTGTGGCTGTTGAGGTTCTAATAGACTCATTGTCTGCCATAAAAGTAGCCCAAGCAGGAATGATGAAAGAAGGATCACTTCGTGCATTAACAGATAGTGCCGCCTACCACAGGCTTTCTGCTATTATGGAACCGCTCATTGGCGTTCCGCTCTCCATGGTAGATCAATTAATGCCCATGAATCTTGCACTGGTTTATGGAATCCATCTGGCACAGAGAGCCATGCCCGCGAAGTTGCAATTTGCTGGAGAACCTTTGGATATGTATTTGGGAAATGAGGCGGTAAGCCAAGGTAAACAGGTGGTTGCATTGGAAACGCTGGAAGAACAAGTAACTCTTCTGTTTGGTGCACAATCGCCAAAAGAGCAAATGAAGGAGTTACTCAAACTTCTGGAAGACACGGCGCAAAGCCGTTTAGATACTGAAAAGTTGATCATGGCCTATGCAGCAGGAGACCTTCATACGATACTTGTACTTAGTGAAATGGCCCAAAGTGGTATGGGGGATATGGAGGTCTGGCTAGACGATAGAAACAAGCAATGGATTCCCCAATTGCTGCCGTTGCTGGCCCAGGGAAATGCGTTTATTGCGGTGGGTGCCTTGCACTTGCCCGGTGAGAATGGACTTTTAGCGCTGATAGAAGCCGAAGGATACCAATTGCGCCCATTGCCATGAAGAAGACGCAGTCTATTTCATGGTGCACCATGGGTAATGAATTAATCAAGTTTTGTAGCTCTTTCAGAAAAGCATTCCGGTTTTATGCACCAGATTGGCGTTGGTGTGCCTTTGACCGAGAAGATGAAAAAGACCTCCTACAAGTAGTGATTGATCAAGCTTGGCATTCTTTCCCTCGCTTTGAATCTAAGTTCAAAGTTTTCTATTGGGTTTATCCGATGGCCTTCAATAAAGCGCTCACCCATACAAGGAAATCAGCCCATCTTTCGCTTGAATTATTGATTGACTCGGCAGACCCTTTGGTCATTTCGAGGAGGAACACTCTTGCCTTTGATCGCCTTCTTCAATTGTTGGAAAAGTGAATTCAAGCGATGGAAGTTGAATACAAAGGCTATTGAATAAAAAAACCCGGCATCAGCCGGGCTTTTCTTTCTATTTCTTATCGAATTAAGGCTACAGTGCCTTTTCGTTGTATTTCTATTCGCTCGGTATCGGAAGGATCGATGTAAACAGCATCGAGCTGCCACATATACACGCCACTTCTGAGTTCATCGCCTTCAAAGGTTCCATCCCACCAAAACTCACGCGATGGTGATTTGCTGTGGTACATCAAACGACCCCATCGATCGAAAACGCGGATGTTGAACTCCACCGGATCGCAATCTGGATTGATCTGTACTCCCCAGAAGTCATTTCGCGTATCTCCATTGGGCGTAAAGGCCGTAGGAACGTAAACCGGACATTCGTTAAACGCCTCGGAAATAGAAGTGGTCTCTTGGGCTACAAGCTGCCCACCTGCTGTAAGAAACAGCACGGCCACCATCAGGCGAAGAGTATTTTTCCACATAAGAGCGTTCATTCAGTCTTCAAAAGTAAACATATCACTTTTTCGGTATTCAATGGAAGTGTAAAAAAGCCCTTTTGAATGAGTGTTGCTGCCTTTCTGTATATCATTCGAAATCCAAAGTCAATTTGAACCGCAGTACCCGTCCATTGCCGGCGTCACAGACATAGAGAATTTCGCGCCAATAGGCCACGCCCATGGGTTCATTGAATTGGGTGAGTCCGATGCCTGTTCCGCCAAAACTGGCTTTCTGATAACGCGTTTCGCCACTGGCAGGGGGCGGGGCCACGCCTTCTAAGCCAGTGAGTGTAAATTGGTACAAGCTGTCTTTTTCCGCATCGGTCACGAACAGATAATTGGTGCCATCTCCTGTGAGACATAGATGCACCGGACGAGTGAATTTATTGGGCTCACTAATAAATCCGTCGGCGAGGCTGGTGTCAATTGGGAAGATGCGCGGGCTGTATTGCGCCCCGAATTCGGTTTCTTGAAATTCTATGTATTGCACTTTTAGCAAGTTATTGGGCGATAAAGAACTCACAATAAAATCTTTGCCCTGTCCGGCTGTAATCTGCGGTGGCTGGGTGCGGGTAACTAAGCCACTGGGCTCTCTGAAATAGTTGTTGAACTGACCTCCGGAAGTGGTTACTAAAACGGCACTTTCAAAAACATCGTTATTGTTGAAAAGAACCACCGCATCATCTGGACCTAAGCCGGCATTGTTGGCACTCGGACCCGTGCGCGTTACGTACCAAGCATTGTTGTTGTTGGGATCAAAATTGTCGCCTACAATTCCCACTTTGTGAAATTCTACCAAAGCGTCTCCACTGCTGAAGGTTGATTTGAAGTAGAACGGATGAACGATGGTGTTGACCACTTGCGCCCGTTGAAGCCCGTAGCCATCATCGCCCGCCAATTCCAAGCGGTAAATGCAGCTAAGGTCATAAGCCACACCGGCTACAGTATCGGTTTTGGTGCCAATCACCAAGAGATTAAACCTTCGATCTTGACTCACAGATTTAGCGCCTTGCACATATTTTCGGGCAATTTCTCGTCCGCTTTCGTCTAAGCACACCACTTCTTCTGTGGCTTCATCTACCACATAGAGGAGTTCATCAAAGCCTATGCATAGGTCAACCGGGCGTATAAAATTGGTCAGCGCTGGTTGAATGGGCACATAAGCCACATCCCTATTGGTAAATTCGGGTACTTCAATGAATCCGAGGTCGGTTTTATCGCCCAAATAGTTTTCACAGCCTGCCAAGCCGAGGAATACCGCTAACAGCCCTATGTAGAGAGTGCTTTTCATCGATCGGTATTTTTAAGAATGGTGAAGCGCAAGCCAATGTGGTGTTGAAATCCGAGCAAGTCGGTGGGATTCACTGCATAATCAATGTGTAGTGGATGTGCGCCTACCATGCTTCGAACGCTGAAACCAAAGGTGGGATAGGGCTGTCCGGCTACATTCAATCGAATGCCGGTGCGCAGGGCCAAGATCTTTCGATAATCGTACTCTACTCCAAGGCGGTAGTTTTCGGCATTGTCGCTCGGATGATTGAGCTGAAGGCTGGTGCGAAGGCTGTGATGGCCGCTTTCCCAAGGCACTGCCGAAACGCCCATTTGAAATTGGGTTGGAACGGTATTGTCTTCCAAAGCAGTGCCGGGTGTGCGGTTAAAGGCTACCGCCAAATTATCTCCTGAGAGTGAACTATTGCCGCCGAAGTTCTGCACCATCACTGCGAATTGAAGCTTCTTGTAATCGGTTTTGTAGAGGAAACTTACATCTACCGCAGCCGTGTGGTTGGTAAACTCCGCAATGCCTTCGTACACATATTTCAGATTGACGCCTACACTGAACAAAGAACTCAGCTGCCGGGCATAGCCAACACCTACCGCTAAATTGCTCACGTAAATGCTTCTGCCAGTGCCGTCTGGTTGAAACTCGGTGCGTTCGATGATCTCGCCAGAGTTCAATCCATTTAAGTGTACGCCCAATACAGACACGCGGTCTTTCAAAGGAAAAGCGCCACTCAACCAACTCTGGTTGACCCCACCACCCACGAAATAATTTCCTGCACTCCAACTTTGTCCTTCCAATTGCATGGCAGCCGCAGGATTGGTCATAAACGCGTAGGCATCACCATCATTGGCCACCGATGCTCCGGCCATACCCAGCGAGCGTGTGCTCATATCGTTTTTCAGAAATACCAAGGCCGAGAGCCCGGCACGTTCTCCTCCGTAGATAGGAATCAACTGAGCTTTGAGTACCGAAGTACCGGAAAGGAGCAAGAGAAATGTGAATAGCTTCTTCATGGCTCAGAATCGGAAGGCAATGCCGTAAAGGATTTGACGAGGGGCGAGATAGCGCGATGGATCTCTTGGATCTACGCCACGCTCTTGCGGACCATTGTACTGCGGACGAGGATCTCTCCATCCATTGGGTACATCATCACCGTATTCATAGGCCCGTCCGGTGACAGGGTTGATAATTTGTGCATTCTTATTGTCTAGCAAGTTTCTGACTTCCAAGCTGAAAGTGAGACCTCTGTTGTTCTTGAGGAAAATCCAGTCGTAGCTCAGTTTTAGATCGAAGTTCACCCAAGGGGTGGCGG
This sequence comes from uncultured Chryseobacterium sp., assembly GCA_964507215.1. Lineage (GTDB taxonomy): Bacteria > Bacteroidota > Bacteroidia > Flavobacteriales > Schleiferiaceae > RFXV01. The sequence goes on from CAZDPF010000011.1 coordinate 8,873, forward strand.
TTTCTTCCAAGTAGCGATCGAGTTGTGGATCATAAATCGGTCTTCCTAGATCGTTCTCTCCTGATTTTTCCTGAGGGGTATAACGAAATCCGGAGGTGTAGTTGAAACTCAAGAATGCTCTGAATCCCTTGGGGTTGAAGCCCCACCAACTTTGTCTTTCATCCGGGGCATAACTCAATCCGGCATTGATGGTCCAAGGTCTGTCCCAAGCCAAGAACTGTTCGCGACTCAAGGCTACTTCGCCATTTTGTTCAATTTGCAAGGCACTTTCACGGGCGCTATTGCTCTTGCCTCGGGCTTGCTGATAAGCCACGTTCACAAAGAGATCCCATTGCTCGGCAAATCGATAAAACGCTCCTATTTCTACCCCAAGAATCTTTGCATAATCTTGGTTGATGTACATATTCTTGGTCACCGGCCTTCCGGTTTGATCCGTCACAATTACACGGCGCGATACGATATAGTCAAATCGGTTGTTGTTGAATGCGGCGAAAGTCATGGCGAAATCTCGGGTAATTTGTGACTTCACGCCAATTTCATAAGAGACATTCACTTCCGGATTCAGATCAGGGTTGCCCAAGCTCGCCAAGAAGCTGCGGTCTTGGTATTCAGGATCTAGACCCGCATACACAAATCGAGGATGCGGAATGCGCATGCTATGGCCGTAGTTAAAAAACAGGACGTTGTTCTCGGTCACCGGAAAGCTCACATTCACTTTCGGAAGCAGTCTTGCCTTCCATCGCAGGCCAAACACACCTACCGTACTGTTCTGATAATCTTCGCGAACCTGATCTATGACAGGTGCATTGGGGTCAGCCACAGCATCATCAGCAAATTGGCCGGGCGCCCAGTAGTTCAAACGCATTCCCAAGGTGGCAATGATGCCTTTGTAAGTAATCTTATCTTGAAAGAACAATCCTCCTTCTTGCGGACGAACAAACCAGATGTCGTTGCTACTGCCTATGCTAATGGAAGGCGTGGTGAGGGTATCATTGATTTGAATGGGAGCACCCACCCACGGACGGGTTACATCCACCCATTGGTATTCAAGAAATTGGTGTTCCAATCCAAAGCTGATCTCATTCACCTCATTAGGGAACCAGTTGACCTTGGCTTTCACGGTATATTCTTGGGCGTAGTGATCGTGCCAAAGGGTAGAAATGCCGCCATTGTTATACAGACCATCTCCCGGAAGTACGTAGTAAATACCTGTGGGGTCGCCCGGATTGAAAACGCCTACGGGAGCGGTAATAATATTGGTTGGATCAAAAAGCTGGTCAACAGTTTCATAGCGAAACGGCCTTCCATTGGCATCTGCACGTAAATTGGTGAACAGTCTGCCCAAAGAGACGGTCAGCCCCCAGCGTTCGTTGATCAAATGTTTGAGATTGATGGCCGTGAGATTGCTATGATGGGTATAGGTGGTAGCGTTGTCGAGCAGATTGGAGAATTCATATTGAAATCCAGGACGAAGAATGGCATCAAAACCTACAATTTGCAGGGTGCGGGTGTTCTGGTTGATGTTGAGGGAATGCTGATTGGTAATGGTCAATTTGGTTCCTGGCTTTACCTGCCAAGCCAGTTTAACGGTGTGGGTGTAACCGTTGCTATAACGCGGGGCCCACATTTCCCCATTAGAAGGAAAGAGCGAGCTATTCAGTTGGGAAGCGGTAGGACCAAAATATTCGTCGGTGATATTGGTGGTCAAGTTGTTGAACAGCGTTACGGTTTTCTTTTGATTCAAAGGCAAACCGAAGGTGAGTTCGAAAATATCGGTATTGAAAGAGCTGGCTGCATCACTTCCAAAGAGATGATCCATCTGCCAAGAACCTGAGATTTCAAACTTATCTCCAGCTTCCCGAATCTGGGTGTTGATCACGCCGGAGGAACCACCGCCGTATTCTGCCCCAACACCACCGGTCATGATCTTGAGTTCTTGCACCGAACCACTCGCCACTTGAACGCCAAAACCGGTGCCTGCCAGTGGGTCTTGTGCGCTGATGCCATCCACAATATACTCGGTCTCATACACACGGGCTCCTCTGATCTGCAAGCCATCCTGGGTCTTGGTCACGCCTGCTTGCATGGAGACCACTTCTTGTACGTCTCGGCTATTCATTTTCGCAATCTGGTCTCGGCCAACGCTTATTTCCGATGCGGCCAATTCCAAGTTTACCTGCGATTGCCTACCCACAACGGTAACCTCTTGCAAGGTTTCCTCGGCCGGAAGCATTTCAATGTCAATCTTTTTGGTTTCTCCGGCCTCAATTCTAATTCCGGTCAAGAGGGTAGTGGTATAACCCAGAAACTGTACTTTAATGTTGTAGTCTCCCGGTTTGATGTCGGTAATGATAAAGCGACCGTCTAAGTCAACCGTATTGCCCTTGTAAGTTCCTACAATGGTCACCGCTGCTCCAATCAGCGGTTCTTTGGAATTCTTGTCGATGACGGTTCCAGACAAACGCCCGTTGCTTTCTTGTGCCATCAGCGACAAGGAGAGCACAACCAAGAGCAAAACGCTCCCCCAACGACTACCAGTCAAAATCTTCATTGAAAATCTGGTCGAACAAGTTTACAGCGGCCTGCCGATCGCCCACATAGCGATGCAGTTCTATGCTGAAGAGTATTTGAAGCGAATTGCCATTGCGCAATCGCCTGGATGCAATCAGGTTGTCTCCGCTCCATCCGTTTAGTTTGGTCAGTCGACCGCGGTAAAAATCTTCGGCATCAGCCGATTTAACAAAGGGGTCTACTCCAATATCAATATTGATGGGAACCAAGGCCGGATAGGTAGTGGTATCCATCGCAAAAACTCCGCTGTCAGGCACAATTCGGGCTTGACCAGGGGAAGCAATCAATTGATCAATGGGAAAAGCGCCAATGAGCGGGGTAATGTCTGCGGTTGGGGTGAATGAAGTGGTGGTCAGACTTTTCCCGCCTTTATCAGTAAAGGCTTGAACTGCCGGAGCCGCCAAAGAAAGCAGTCGCTCTTCAGTACCGGTTACAGGATTGGCTGGTAGGGTATTGGGGTCTGCATAAATGAAGAGCTGATCGTACAAGCTGGTGAGTAACCTGAAAGTTGGATCCCAATATTTGGGGGCAAGGGCCGCCGTGTTGGCATTGTAATCTTCCAAGTCGAAGCTCACTCCTGCATCTTGCAAAAGCCCGATGTAGATCTGCTTAACCGATGCTGGTTGACCGCCAACTACCAATAAGTTGTTTTTCTTCTGCTTTAGAAAGAAAACGTTAGAGGAGTCTACGGCACTTTCAGCACCAGCCAAATCCACCACCTTCACATAGAGCTGGTTGGGTGCATCGGCCAACAGACCGTCAATGGTAAAGCTGGAAGTAGTTTGGGTGCCGTAATACACATCTCCACTGCCCATAGTGGTGGCCGAAGGATCGAGTAAGAAAGACACCAAGGCTTGATTTTGGTTGATGGGCGTCCACGGACCCTGATTGGCTTTGATGAATGCTTGGGTTACGGTTTCTTTTCCGTCGGGGTCATCATAATTCCAAACAAAGGTGACTACTGAGCGAACGGTATCATTGGGCTGCGATTTTTCATCAAAGCGTGCGCTCGGAGGGGTATTCTTCAGCGGAACGCGGAGATATGCCGGATCGGGATCGCGCTCCCCTTTATCGTCTACCGCTCGAAGCCAGAGTTCAATATCAGTGGTGTCTTCTCCTGGCGGAATGGCAAACTGAAAAAGACTATCCTGTGAACGGGTAAAAATCCAGTTGGTCGCGTCCAAACTGAGTTCATAGCCGGCCACATAACCATCGATGTCAGTTCCAAACCAACTCAATCGAATACGGCTGTTGAGCCGATTGTCTCCACTTAAATTGATGGAGTCTACTACAAAGCGAGAATCGGGCGGCTGGTTCGTCAATAAATTACCTGTCTTCTGGCAAGCACTGAGGATTGCCAAGAATAGAAGGAGACTTCCAAATTTTTTCCAGCCGCCCGACATCGCTGCTCTAATTATTTGCGAATGATCACTTTCTCAACCGCTGTCTGCTCAGTGGCAGAATCGTGTAGCAAGAGGAAGTACAATCCGTTCGGAAGGGTATACACCTCAATCTTTTCGCCACTGCGGGTAATGCTTCCTTCGCGCAAAACCCGTCCTTGGAAATCCAACAACTGGAAGTCCATCGGACGAACAGACTGCATGCCTACGTAGAAGATGCCGCTATTGGGATTGGGATAAACCGTTACGCCAGGTAGGCTGCGCAATTCTTCAATGCTGAAAGGAGAGCCAGGCAAATTGGTAGTGTCTAATGGCACGTTCATATTCACAAAGTCATCATTGTTTCTCGGCTGAATGCGATAGTTGCTAAAGCCATAGCTCAACACCCCAATGAGTGCGTCCATTTCCATGGTGTCAGATACGGCAATAGCGGGCACTTCCATAAATCCATCGCGGTTGGCGTAACTGGTATCGGTCACAGGAGAAACGTAGAGTGAAGACTGTGAAGTGCTGCTCTGACGGCCTGCCAATACGCGCAAAGAACGACGAAGCGGTGCACCTGCTTGGCTGGAGATAGCATAGTCGCCAAAGCCCAGGTTCTCTTCGGTAATATGGATACGACTACCCGCTTTTTCAGCGCGTACCAACATGCCTTCGTACTTCTCAATCTCACCGCTGGCATAAGCAGTACTGTCTGCCGGATCAATGCTCACCGGGGCAATATTCATCACATTTCCAGTGCGTGTAAGGCTCAACACATCAATCATGGTAAAGCCGAATGACTCTACTACTTGACCAGTAACAGTGATTTCTTCTCCACGAAAAACATCATTCAACTGATTGCTGCCGCGCAGCGCGATGCCCGCCCATTCCATGTAGTTGGGGTCTTGGATGTATACATAGCCCAAATCAAAAGGCTTGGTGGAAGACGTGGCATAGCCAGTAACAGTTACCGTCTCTCCAACAAAAGGAGAGTTGCCATTGGGCTCGAGGGTAAACTGGATATCAGGTATGATCAAACCGTTGTCGCGAACAGAGTAGTAAGTGAAATTGGGTTCTGTTTGGTTCAATGGCTTGCTTGGGAAATACGAACCGTTGCCATCATTGTCTTCTGCGTAAATGTAGTAGCGCACCAAGGTGCCATCAGGGAAGTTGGGAATGCTGGTTTCGTATTCATCCGTTGTTCCAGGCACCAGACCAATGCTTCCTTGGGTGAACTGACTGGGCAATACGTTAGGATCTGAACTATACCAGAAAGAAACGCTGTCAACACTACCATCGAAATCAGTGATATTCATGGTAATATCTGGACTTTGGTTGCTGGTAGGGATGAGCGGGTCGCGATCGATGTTGGAGATATAAGGCGGAGCGAAGCCGAGATCGTAATGAGCGTCTAAGAATGGATTGATTTCATACCCACGGCCTGCATCGCCTGTGCAACCGTTGGCATCGTGGCGAATGACTCCGCTAATGCTATTGTAGAAGGTGCCGGGTACGGGAGCTACAAAAGTGCCAAAGCCGGTGGTGTTGGGCGAGTTGGCATTGAGGATGGTATGAGCAGGAAGCTTCTGTGCACCGTAACGGTCAGAAACGTTAAGGCGATTGCCATTTCCATCTACAATGTTGAAGCTCACACGGGTGCCGCCATTAAAGAAAATGACTTCAGAAACGGTGACGTTTTCAAATTTTCCATAAGCGCCTTCCCATTGTTCGCCAGTAGTCAACTGGTTGATGGCATTGGCGTCATTCATATCCCCCAGGGGAATGATGGCTGGAACAGGTGCATTGGTGCTACCCACTACGTTAAAGGAGTTGCCATCCAACAAGGCCAATTGGTTGCTTCCGTTGAATTCGCCTACAATGCCAGTGATCTCTACAATATCGCCAGGGGCTACGTAAATGAAGTTGGGATGTGGAATCAAATTGCCATTGGCGTCTTCAATAACTCCCATAACCTCGATAGAAGCAAATGGCGCCATAGCACCACCATTGGCCGTGTCTACCACGTGAATGAAAGGACGAAGTCCGCCTTGCACACTGCCAGAAGCCACTTCAGAAAGGCCACCATCGGTAATTACCACGCCGTAAGTACGCACAGTGTCGCCCAGGTAAATGGTAGTGTCATTGCAGTTCTGCAAGTCCATTGGACTTACATAGTTGATGTCGGTCACGGTCACAAATGGAATTTGCGCTTGCGCTTGCAAGGCCAGGATCAATCCCAACAGGAGCGTAAGGTTTTTTTTCATGGGTATGGGTATTCTGTTGTTTACTACTTAACTATTACAAACTTAGCGGTATGGGTGGCGCCTGAATTCAGATCTTCCACCGTAAAGAGGTACAGGCCGCGAGAAATGATCTGGGTGTCTAATGAAAGAAGGTCCCAAGCATGCTCTCCACCAGAAAATACATTTTCTTCAGGATTCTCACTGCCAAAGGTTCGGTACCAACGAATGTCTTGACCGTCATAAGCTTCATCATGCGTGAAGCTGTCAATAAGGTCGCCGGCGGGATTGAAAATGGTAATGCGACAGCGCGCAGGGAGATTGGCGAATATGATCTTTCGGCTTTCTTCTTGAAAATTGCTCCGACCTTCCCAAGCGGCACCATAATAATAGGGATTAGGATAGGCAAAAGGCTCTTGGGCTTCTATATTCTCATTGGGAGAAGTGCCAGCAAAAACGCGGTAGTCGTTGGCTAAGAAACTAGATTCTAATGATTCGAGATTGGAAGCTGGATTGCCTTGATCAAAAGCTGTTACCGACACTGCTTGTTGCCAGCCATTTTGGATATTTTCTAAACGATACCTGTAATAATAGGTCACCGTATCTCCTGGGAACCGCACTGGCTGCTCAAGTTGAATAGCCTGAAAACCGTTATCGAAGAAAAGTCCGTTACCCGTGCTATCAAAGGAGGCAATCTGAATGAAGTCTTCAGCCAGGTTAGGTGTTCCGGTTACATCAAAGCCCAAACGAGATAGGTATACACGGTAGCCTTCAAAATCTTGCAAGCGTGTGATGGGATCTACGCTTCTTTCGGCATTGTCACTCCAGTAAATATCAATGGTGTTGTCACTGGCTTCAATGCGGGTGCGCGGAATGTCAGGCGGACTGGGAAGTATGAACCGGGTGATTTCTCCGTCGCCATCGAGGTCTTCCCCAGCATCCAACAAGCCATTGAAGTTTTTGTCTTCTCCATTGTAGGCTGTTTGGGCCCAATTGGCATTGTTCGAAAGGTTTTTTCGTTGGGCGCTGGTATTGGCTGTATTCGGATTGCCGTCATCCGCTTTCGGAGCCACCACATAGGCATAGGTAACCACTATTTGGTCGTTCGGCTCAAATCGCTGGAAGGGTCCAACAGAGATGAGGTCAGAACGGTTGCCCGGAGCGTTGAAATCAGCCCGAATATCAGTGCCTGCGCAGTTAGGGTTGGAAGGATCGATCCAGCAGGGATTGTGATTCAAACCATCGCTCATTTTCAAGTAGCGCTGGTTGTCAGACGAAGGTGCTGCATAGGTGGCATTGCTACTATTCCATTGCCATCCGTTGTAGTTCACCACAAAGGTGGTATCAGCCTCTAGTAAGCCGGTAACACTATTGAGCGCAGAATCTACCTCCGGATGATGAAAGCCATACTTGTCTTGTGCACCTAGAAACTTCTGGCCAATGTAGCTATCGGTGAAACCCGGATCGCCCGTAGCATCAAAACAGTAGGCCAGAAACAGGCTGTCCATATACCCGTTTCCCCCCTTATCGTAAAAAGCGGTACCACCAGACCCAGCAGGCGTTACATTGATATTTCTGACTACGGCATTGTTGTACAGGCCTACAAATACATCGTCGTAAAAATTATTGCTGGTATTGGTAATGGTAAACTGCACAATCACCATAAAATCAGAGAAAGTGTAGTTCCAATTAAAAGTTTCCACGGTCACCTCTACATCCATTGGGTTGGTATGCTGTGAGATCGGGATGCTGGTACCGGGAATGAGCACATTTCGATCTGTGAAGGTGGCGTAATAGTCTTGATGCGAAATGGCGTCTAATGAGAAGTTTGGATTGTCTTTCAAGGTACTTCTCTCCCGCAATTGAGCGCCGGGCGTGGCGGTAAATTCAAATCCCGATCCTCCGGGGGTATAACCGCCATTGTTGTCGACCGCAGTGGTGCTCACCCGCACATTGGCGCCGTTTTCCAAGCCGCCAATCCAAAAGCCTCCTTCATAAAGGTGTTCGATGCCAGACCCGGCTGGATACTCGCAAGAAGGCTCACCAGTGCCATCGCGATAACCGCGGAATGCGTTGCCAAAGGTTCCCAAATTGGAAACATTCAAACGCATATTGCTGGAAGTTGTGGTGCGTTCTTCAAAGCTGGTCTGCCCCACGAGCAAGACCGGAAGCATTAGCAAATACACCAATGCCTTTTTCATCGCTTGATCAGCTTTTCGGTATGTTGCCACTGGTTTCCTTCAATTTGAAGCAGATACAATCCGGCAGGTGCAGTAAATGCCGCTTGCTCTACCCTGAACCAACCATCGGATCCAATCTCCAAGGTTTGTTGCCAAACAGTTCGACCTAACAAATCCATCAGCAACACTTTAATATGTGAATCGCCATTTGCCTTCAATCGAAGGTTGAGACTTTCCACCACCGGATTTTGCACCCGCAACTGTTGGATGGTAGGAAATTCATGGGTGCTGAGTACCAAACGATCTACATCAAACTCAAGCGTAACGGGCAGGTGATCGCTGTTATCGTGAAGGGCATCAATGACCAATGCCGGAGCCGAAGTGTTGGTGGGTGCATCTTTAATGGACTTGTTGAAGTGGTTGCCGTCATTTCCCACCACTTCGTAGCTGCCATTTACATAGCGTACGCTTGAGCTGGCATCATTTACCACCGCGTCGCTTACCAGAATCATGTCAAAACGATCGTCCATCCCACCACCTGAGAAACATCCTCCATTGGTGTTGCCGCTGTTTCTGGTACTTTGGGTGTGTGCGTTGGCGTAGAGCGGACTGTTGTTCCACGTACCCAAGGCGTTGATGGGATCGTAGATGCGCTCACTCAAGGGTCCGGCATTGACCAAGTTTTGAATGGCGGGTTCATTGGCACTGTAGGTATTGTAGTCTCCACAAATAAAAACGGCCTCATCATCTACCTGCGTTTTCAGATAGTCGATCAATGCCGCCGTGGCTCTTCCGCGAGCGGCCTCATCTGCCGAGGTATTTCCCGCTTTGAGGTGAAGGGCTACTACCGTAAAATACACCGTATCTCCACCCAAATAAAGAAGTGGATCCTTGTAATACATTCTGTATAAGTCAATCACGCGAACCAAACTGCTGTTCTGAAGGTCGCGCTCAACATAGGTCTGACTATGCAGCCCTACTTTGGTGCTGTCGTAAAACAACATATTCACCAAATTGGAGAAACTGTTGTTGGAATAATCTGCTTGGTCCCACTTATTAATTCCCGTTACGTTCAAGGAATTCGTCAGCAGGCGGTCTGAATTCACCGGTTGCGCACCTATTTCATTCATCACAATAATGTCTGGATCAACATACTGCACAATGGTGCGGATGTAGCCATCTTTATTGGTGGGATTGTTGTTGCTCCCGGTGCACTGCCCATTGGTTGTGCGGTAAGAAAGCACGTTGTAGGTCATTATTCGGAGGCGCTCAGACGACTGTGCAGAGAGTTCTACAGCGCTGATTATCAGCAGTCCGAGGAGAATGGTTTGTAGACCGAAGAGTTGCTTCATGGGAGTGCAAAAGTATTTCAGTATTTCACGGTCTGTCATTAAGCCTGTATTATTTCCCAAAGTTTCTTGAACTATAGTGTCTTTTGAGCCATGCCGAAAGGCCGCTTAGTCCAGGAAAAAGCACGCGCTCAGTGATGTTGGCCTGATCGAGTTTGTCGCGAATTTCCCACTTGAGCGCAGCGGGAATGTGAATTTTTAACACTTCATGCTCGCGCATAGAGAGCCAATCTCCCAATAGTTGGTCTGCACGCGAAAGCAGAGAGAACAGGGCATATTGGTTCACAATTCGGGCATCCAATGAAGGGGGCTCTAAAAAAATGAGAAAGGGTTGCTCTTCCAATACGCCTAGATCATCTAGATTCTCACAAACACTATCGAGCATTTCGGCGGTGAATACATTGCTATTCTCTCTTTCAATGACCGCTCGAAGACTTTGAGGGAGTTGTTGATTGAGCTTTACGTAATTGATTCCCCAAATGAGACCGTCTTCCCCAAAGCGCTCAATTTCGTTAGTAGCAAAATGAAGGGCTACATAGGGCGAGTAGGTCCAATCCATCAAGCGGGTGGGAAGACCGTGGTGCTGGGCCATCGCGAGCCAATTCCAAGTGGAGCCACCAGGGGCAGTATCGCGATGGGCATATTTTCGAAAGTTCCGAAGCAAATGCCGCTCAAGCTTCTCATAGGGTCCGCCCAATCGTTGTAGGCTGGTCTCAAGCTGATGGTCTACTGAATTCAGCCCTCTATATATATAAGGTGAACGATGCCTGCTAATGTTTTCATCCCATGTATCGCGAAACAGCTGCTCCTGCAAATCTTTCCAATCGCGAATTATAATGTCCATGATTCCAGTGTTTTAAGAAAGATTACCCAAGCAAGAATGAGGGGTGGTGCAATCAAGGCGAGATAGCTGCCGAGCATCCTAAAGTCTTTTTGTTCAAGATATCCATAGCTGTAGGCAATGGCATTGGGTGGGGTAGACACGGGCAAGAACAATGCACATGATGCGCTAAGCCCCACGGTTACGGCTGTTTCCAGTTCCATTCCAGGAAGGGCTTCAAGGGCTATTGGAAGGAGCACTGTAGACGCCGCGGTGTTGCTCATGATATTGCTGAGCAAAACAGTGACATAGGCCAGCAAAAGAATGAAGCCTGGTCCGTGTATGGGCAAATGCTGCAGGCCATCAGCCATCCGCATCACCAATCCGGTTTCAGTCATGGCCACCCCAAGTGATAGCCCACCTGCCACTAGAATGAGGGTATCCCATGGCATTCCATTGAAGTCATCAGCTGTTATTACGCCACTTACGGTTAAGAGTACAATGGGCACAAAAGCCGTGGCAGTAACAGCAATGCCGTGCAAGGGTGTAGTAAACCACAAGATGAGTGTGAGAAATAGAGCAATGATTACGGTAGCTTGCTTGGGTGCGCTAAGCGGATGTTCTTTATTGGGAATATTGGTGCTTACGTGGTCTACTTCAGGTGGGTACTTTCTGGTAAGGAGCCACCAACTCATAAGGGTGAGCAAGAGCGAGGGGATCAATCCATAACCTACCCATTGCGGAAAGCTCACCAAGATGTCTTGTTTTTCTAAAAAGCCAACGGCCACTGCGTTGGGTGGACTCCCAATAATGGTGGCCATGCCGCCCAATGTGGCTGCTGCTGGTATGCCCAGCATGCTGGCTTTGGTCATTGGTGCTCT
>CAZDPF010000011.1:20395-29717 GCA_964507215.1 uncultured Chryseobacterium sp.
GGGGAGCTCAATCCCAACACCCCAATTCCAATAACCAAGAGAGCGGTGGCAAATGGAGGAATAGCTTCGCTGAGCCAAAGTCCGATGGCCAAGAGCAAGAGCAGCAAGGCATATCTTGTTTCTTCAGCCCAATCAGGTCCTGCTAGCCAATTAGAAAGCAGAAAGCTTGCTATAGTGATGAATACAAACAAACTGGCCTTCAGGCCCAATGGCCAGCGGTCTTGGAAAAAATGACGGTAAGCGGCAAATCTTGAATCAGCCATGGTGCGGCAAAAGTCTGAAATGCCTACAGACTAGAGGTTGCTGTTAGGTTAATCTGCACTTTTTATTCCGCGGAGCCGCTCTTGCTCCAGAATGATTTCGCGGATTTCGTTGATGAGGTGATTAGATTCAAAAGGTTTGGCAATAAACCCATTGGCGCCTATTTCAAAGGCCTTGGCCATGGCGTTGTGCGACTTCAGGGCACTGCACAAAACAATGGCAGTGTCTTTCTCTGATTTCCGAACGGATTCCAGTAATTCCAATCCGCTCACAAAAGGCATAATGATATCAGAAATCACCAAATCAAAATCCTCTTGTTGCAAGTATAGCAAAGCCTGACGTCCGTCTTCTACAGAGACTACGTCGTAACCTGCATCATCCAATTGAAGCTCCATTAAACGACGCATGAAGGGGTCGTCTTCAGCCAAAAGGATGCGCTTCTTTACTTTTTTCGAGAAGGCACGGATCATATGGTCGTGGCGAAGTTATCCACTTTTGTGCCAATGGTATATGCCAGTATTTTTGGTATTTTAATGAGCTGATAGTGAGTTTTGAAGTTGGATTATTACGAAATTTGTTTATTCTCAAACTTGGTAAATAAAGACAATTATGGGATTGCTGGTTTTTACGGGTGCCGGAGTTAGTGCAGAGAGTGGTTTGCGAACATTCCGTGATAGTGATGGCATGTGGGAAGAATATTCTGTTTTTGACGTAGCCACACCAGAGGCTTGGGATGAAAACCCTGAACTGGTGCATGAGTTTTACAATATGCGGAGAGACCAATTGGTGAAGGCGAAACCCAACCCTGCCCACCACTATATTGCGGGTTTGGCCGATAAGATACCCGTTACTGTGGTCACCCAGAATGTAGATGATCTGCACGAAAGAGCAGGAAGTAAAGGGGTGCTTCATCTTCATGGTGAATTGATGAAGAGCCGATGCGAGAAACATCCAGAGGAAATATTCGCTCTTTCGTTGAAGAAACTAGCCTTGTCTATCAAATCCAAAGCGCCTTGCGGCCATCGGCTTCGCCCACATGTGGTGTGGTTTGGTGAAGCAGTTCCGGCTTATGAAGAGGCCGTAGCACTCGCTCAACAAGCATCCGCTATGCTGGTGATCGGAACCTCTTTGGGCGTTTATCCTGCCGCGGGCTTGCTGTCAGAGCTACCGGCGCACGCGCCTTTGGCGTATCTAGACCCGGGGCCGCTTCCCACTCATGCCCGAAAAGACATTTTCCATATCCAGAAGAAGGCCACCCGAGGTTTGGAGCAGGTGGAAGATTGGCTGAAGGTGAGTGGACTGATTTAATGCCTATATTTGCCGCCTGTAAGGAAGGTGAACCGAGGGGACTGAGTGTCCCCTCTTTCTTTGGAATATGCAGTTAGAATCCCTCCGGGAGGTATCTGAAAAGTCAGCAGAAGAGCTGGGGCTCTTTGTGTTAGAGATTAAAAGTCGTCCGGGTAACGTCTTTTCCATCTATGTAGATGGAGACGAGCCTGTGACTTTGGCGCAATTGGGGAAACTCAACAGAGCAATCGATGATGCATTTGACCGCGAACTGGAGGATTATTCGTTGGAAGTAAGTTCTCCGGGTGCCAGCAGTCCGCTGCATTTTCCCCGTCAATACCACAAGCATGTGGGGCATCCATTTCAAGTAGAGTTGGTGGATGGGCAGAAGTGGAAAGGGGAACTGGCAGAGGTTTCAGATGAAGGAGTGAGTCTCCGCTGGAAAGAACGCGTTCCCAAAGAAATAGGAAAAGGAAAACAAACCGTAGAGCGTACAATACATGTGCGCTTTGAAGAAATAGCCAAGGCAAAACGCACAGTCAACTTCAACAAGTAAATGGAAAACCTGGCGATTATTGAGTCCTTCTCAGACTTTAAAGACGAGAAGAACATTGATCGGGTCACCTTAATGTCTATCATCGAAGAGGCATTTCGCAACCAACTCAAAAAGAAGTATGGTGCTGATGATAACTTTGATATCATCGTCAATCCAGACAAGGGAGACTTGGAAATCTGGCGCAACAGAACCATTGTTGCTGATGGAGAGGTGGAAGATCCCAACCAAGAAATTGAGTTAAAGGAAGCCCTACGCATCGAGCCCGACTTCGAGATTGGGGAAGATGTGTCTGAATCGGTGAGCTTAGAGCAGTTGGGAAGGCGCTTTGTGCTGTCTTTCCGCCAAAATCTCATCGCCAAAATTCAAGAGCATGACAATGGTGTGCTCTACAAGCGGTATAAAGATCTGGAAGGAGAAATTGTTACCGGCGAGGTACACCATATCCGCCATCGCGAGATCATCATCTATGACGATGAGCAAAACGAGCTGATCCTTCCGAAAGAGCAAATGATTCCGCGCGATTTCTATCACAAAGGAGATACTGTTCGGGCCGTGGTGCACGAGGTAGACCTGCGTGGAAGCAAGCCCGTGGTCATCCTCTCTCGCACTTCTCCGATGTTCTTAGAGAGGCTTTTTGAACAAGAGATCCCCGAAGTTTTTGACGGATTGATCACCATCCGCAAAGTGGTACGCGTACCAGGTGAGAAAGCCAAAGTCGCGGTAGAAAGCTATGATGATCGCATCGATCCTGTTGGCGCCTGTGTGGGCATGAAAGGTTCGCGAATCCATGGCATCGTACGCGAACTGAAGAATGAGAACATCGACGTGATCAACTTCACCAACAATACCCAACTCTTCATTCAAAGAGCGCTCAATCCGGCCAAAGTGACGAGCATCAGCATTGATGAAGACAGCAAGCGCGTAGAAGTGTACCTCAAGCCCGATCAGGTCTCTTTGGCCATTGGTAGAGGCGGACACAACATCCGTTTGGCAGGTCTGCTCACTGGCTTTGAGATTGATGTTTACCGCGATGTAGATGAAGATGAAGATGTTGAGTTGACCGAATTTACCGATGAGATCGAAGATTGGATCATCGAAGAATTGAAGTCGATTGGCTGCGATACTGCCCGAAGCGTGCTCGAGCTGAGCGTAGAGGATTTGGTTAGCCGCACCGATCTTGAAGAAGAAACCATCCAAGAGATAATGCGAATTTTGCGGGCAGAGTTGGAAGACTGATCATTAGTTTTCACGCCCGAGAAAGAGTAAACGCTACAACCAGCCGACAAGCCAAGCAGCTACATGAGTGCACCCCAGCGATTGAATAAAGTTTTAAAGGAGCTGAACATCTCCATCCAACGCGCCGTAGAATTCCTCGAATCCAAAGGATTGGAAATCGAGGCGCGCCCGAATACCAAGATCAGCGAGGAGGTGTACCAAATCCTGGTAGATGAGTTCGAGACAGACATGACCAAGAAGCAACGGTCAGAAGAGGTTTCGGCACTGAAGAAAGAGGAGAAAGAAGCCATGCGGGCAGAGTTGGAGGCCAAGCATGAAAGCCGCGAGGCTGCCAAGACCAAGAAAGAAGAGGTCATCAGAGGCAAGGCCCAGCTTCAGGGGCTCAAAGAGGTGGGTAAAATCGATCTCGATGCGCCTAAATCACCTCCTGTTTCAGCCAAGTCAGAAGCAGAAGAACCATTGGAGGAGGCGGTTGTAGAAGTGCCGAAAGCGGAAACGCCTGAGGCGGAAGCGCCCAAAGAAGAGACCCCGGCTGTGGAAACGCCCGTTGAACAGCCCGAGCCAGAAGTGGCGCCCGTAGAAGAAACAGTGGCTGCTCCACAAGCCGAAGAAAAAGTAGTAGAGCCCGCACCAGCGCCAGAGGTAATTGCTGAGCCAAGCAAAGAAGAAGTTCCTGTGGCATCTGAACCTGTGGCATCTGAAGAAGCGCAAGGGGAAGCCAACATAGAATCTCTTCCACCTACGTCAGAAGCTGAGGTAAATACAAAAGAAGAGGTGGTATCACCCGTTGAGGAAACGCCTGCTCCAACTGCCTCAGAAGCGAAAGAAGAAGCAAAGCCCGCCGCTGAGACCCCAAGTGAAGACGAAGCCACTGCGCCTGCCGGTGTAACCGATGGGCAGTCAGACAAAAAAGAAACCGAGTATGTCAAGCTGAGCGGTATTAAAGATACCGGGATGCGCATTGATATCTCGCGTTTTGAACGTCCGAAAAAGAAGAAAGTGGCTTCTTCTTCAGAGCCAACAGACAAGAAAGCAGGAGGCGCAGCCAACAAACAGGCTGCTGCTGGCAATGCAGACAACAAGAAGAAGCGCAAGCGTATTTCCTCTACCCCAGGTACCGACAACCGCCAAGGCGGAGGTGGTGGTAACCAAGGGGGTGGCAACCAGCAAAGAGGAGGAAATAATCGCCGCGGTCAACAAGCTCCTGCGCCAAAACAAGAGCTCACCGACGAGCAAATCCAAAAGCAGATCAAGGAAACCCTTGAAAAGCTTACCTCAGGGGGTAAGAAATCAAAGGGTTCAAAGTTCCGTCGCGCCAAACGTGAAGAACGTCGCGAACAGGAGGCCATGAACGAAATGATCCGCGAAGAGGAAAACAAGACCCTCGACGTAACGGAATTCGTAACCGTGAGCGAGCTGGCCACCATGATGAATGTGCCAACCACAGAGGTCATCTCGGCCTGTATGTCTTTGGGCATCATGGTGACCATGAACCAGCGTCTCGACGCAGAAACCTTGGGTGTTGTAGCAGAGGAATTCGGCTATAAGACCAACTTCGTGGATTCTGACGTGCAGGAAGCTTATGAAGTAGTACAAGATCGCGAAGAAGACCGCAAACCCAGAGCGCCAATTGTTACCGTAATGGGTCACGTAGACCACGGTAAGACATCACTGCTCGACTACATTCGCGAAACCAACGTCATCGCCGGAGAATCAGGTGGAATTACCCAGCACATTGGTGCGTACTCAGTAGGCCTCGAAGATGGCAAACTGATCACTTTCCTCGATACTCCTGGTCACGAAGCATTTACGGCCATGCGTGCGCGCGGTGCTCAGGTAACAGACGTAGCCATTATTGTAGTAGCTGCAGACGATGCGGTGATGCCCCAAACCAAAGAAGCCATTTCCCACGCGCAAGCGGCAGGCGTTCCTTTCGTTGTGGCCATCAACAAAGTAGATAAGCCTACTGCCAATCCAGAAAAAATTAGAGAAGGCCTCAGCCAGATCAATGTGCTGGTGGAAGATTGGGGTGGCAAGATTCAATCACAAGAGATATCTGCAAAAACAGGCCTGGGCATTCACGAGCTTCTCGAGAAGGTCTTGTTAGAAGCCGAATTGAAAGATCTGAAAGCCAATCCTGACCGCATGGCCAGCGGAACCATCATTGAAGCAGCCTTGGATAAGGGGCGTGGATATATCTCTACCATTTTGGTTCAGAATGGTACGCTACGCGTTGGCGACTATATGCTAGCCGGGCCGTATTCAGGCAAGGTGCGTGCTTTGCTTGACGAAAGAGGAAACCGTATTAAAGAAGCGGGACCAGCAACGCCTGCAAGTGTATTGGGATTAGACGGAGCTCCACAAGCCGGTGATCGATTTACGGTCATGGAAGATGAGCGCGAAGCCAAACAAATTGCAGCGAGAAGACAACAATTGCAGCGTGAACAAAGCGTGCGGACTACCAAGAGCCTTACCCTGGAAGAAATTGGTAGACGTTTGGCCATTGGTGATTTCCAAGAACTGAATATTGTACTGAAAGGGGACGTTGATGGTTCTATTGAAGCATTGGCAGATTCCTTGCAAAAGCTGAGCACCGAACAAGTACAAGTCAATATCATTCACAAAGCGGTAGGGCAGATTTCAGAATCTGATGTGCTTTTGGCCGCTGCCTCCAATGCCATTGTGGTAGGTTTCCAAGTAAGGCCAAGTGGCAATGCAAGGAAATTGGCCGAGAAAGAAGAGGTAGATATCAGATTGTACAGCATCATCTACCAAGCGATCGACGAAGTTCGCGATGCCATGGAAGGCTTGCTCGCTCCAGATGTGAAAGAAGAGATTGTCTGCAATCTTGAGGTGCGTGAAACTTTCAAGATATCTAAAGTGGGTACCATTGCCGGATGTTTTGTTCACGATGGAACCATTCATCGGAATACCAAGATTCGCTTGATCCGGAATGGCGTGGTGGTTTACACCGGAGAACTGGGCTCACTCAAGCGCTTCAAAGATGATGTGCGCGAGGTGTCTAAAGGATTTGAGTGCGGCTTGAATATCAAGAACTTCAACGACCTGAAGGTGGGTGATGTGATTGAAGGATACCAAGAAGTAGAAGTAAAAAAGACCCTGAATTAATCAGGGTCTTTCCGCTTTTTCATTCGGTTTTTAAGCCGTTCTATAAATCAGGCCAATTGACATTGCCTGAAACCGTAAATGCCCCTGGAAATTGGTCTCGTATGGCCAGTAGTGCGCGTTCAGCCGCTAGCTCATCCCGATAGTCGCCTACTTGAATCCGATACTCCGGGTACTCATACACCATGTAGGCTCTGATGTCTGGAAACGCTTTCATGAAAGCAGATTTATGCTTCTGTGACTCGGTTTTCCCCCCATTATAAATCTGTACTCTAAACCCTTTGATGGTTCGATGCGCCTTGTTGTGCTCTACGAACTCAGCCATCATACGCTTGATCTCTGGGCTTTCTTCAACAGTATTTGCTGACTCAATGCGCTCTTGCGCAGCAAGCTGCAGACTTGTAAATGCGGAAAGGGCGAGAAAAAAAAGACTTTTCTTCATGTAAACGAAGGTACATTGTTTTCGACCTCCTAAGCGCAATAGCCACCCCTTATTTAGAACCATTATAAATTAATTCTAGTGTCAACCCCTGACGGGGGCAGTGTTGTTTATACATTACTTTTGCGAACCACCTTGACACACGTCATTACTGGGAAAGCCCGATGAGAAAACATTTATCAGCCCGCGTTCTCACCGTTACTGCCACGCTCTTTTTGACCTTTTCATCCTTGTCTGTGTCGGCCTATGAGGTAGACGGGGATGCGGCAAACGGTAAAACACTTTACAACGCCAATTGCGCCAGTTGTCACAAGCTGGATAAAAAGCTTGTGGGTCCTGCCTTGGGAGGAGTAACCGAGCGCAGAGAATTGGATTGGCTTGTTGCTTGGATCAAAGACAATGGTGCTCTTCGTGCCAGTGGCGATGCCGATGCGATTGCCATCTTCGAAGAGTACAATGGTTTGGTGATGTCTGCCTTCCCACAGTTGTCTGACCAAGACATCAAAGACATCTTGGCATACACCATTGAAGGCAATAAGCCAGCGCCTCTTCCTCCTGGTGTTGATGCAGCAGGAACAACCGTAGGAACTGCAGTGCCTGAAAAAGATTTCAGCCTGACTGTTACCATCGCCTTATCCATCTTCCTAGCGCTGCTCATCGCCATCCTCTACAAGGTCAAGAATACCTTGAAAGTGGTGAAGGGCGAACCAGAATCAAGCTTCTTTGCCGACGCCAATTTCTGGACACGCACCATCGTAAAAAGTCAGCCTTTCATTGTAATGGCGACAATAGTGGTGGCCGTGTTCTTGATTCAACAGTTGTACTACGGTTTGATGTCTGTTGGAGTGAGTCAAGGCTATCAACCTGCGCAGCCCATCGCTTTCTCTCACAAAATTCACGCAGGAGACAACAAAGTAGATTGTAATTATTGCCACTCTTCGGCACGCCACTCGGCACATTCAGGTATTCCAAGTGCCAATGTGTGTATGAACTGTCATATGTACATCGATGGCTCTGAAATTGTGAACGAGTCTACCGGACAATTGAAATACAATGGAGAGCGGTCTCCGGAAATTGCCAAGATCTATGATGCCATTGGCTGGGATCCCGAAGCCAGAGCATACCAAGAGAACTATGAGGAGAAGCCCATCAAATGGGTGCGTATTCACAATCTGCCTGATCTGGCTTACTTCAACCATGCACAGCACGTTTCTGCCGGGCAGATTGAATGTCAGACCTGTCACGGTCCTATTGAAGAAATGGAAGAAGTCTATCAGTACTCTAGCCTTACCATGGGTTGGTGTATCAACTGTCACCGCGAAACCCAGGTGCAGTTAGAGACCAATGGATACTACGCAGAATTGCACGACAAGTTGAAAGAAAAGTATGGTGACGAGCCCATTACCGTTGAGAAAATCGGCGGATTGGAATGCGGTAAGTGCCATTATTGATCCCCACCACAGAATCTAGCCCATAGCACAGATGGCTGAAAGGAAGCACTATTGGAAAGGTCTGGCAGCGTTTGATGAAAACGTCTCCATGGAGGCGCTCGGCCAAAATGAATTTCCGGAAGAAATACCTGTAGACGAGTTTTTGGGGAACGCTGCCGTTCTCTCAGATTCGCAAACCACCCGAAGAGATTTCCTCAAGTATTTGGGATTTTCTACCGCAGCGGCCACTTTGGCAGCGTGCGAGGCTCCAGTGGTGGAATCTATTCCTTACGTAATCAAGCCTGATACCCTCATTCCTGGGGTGCCAAGCTATTATGCATCGTCCTTCTACGACGGTCATGATTTTGCTTCGGTTTTGGTGAAAACCCGTGAGGGCCGTCCAATCAAACTCGAGCCCAATACAGACAGTCCGTTCAACGGTTCATCTAATGCCCGCGTACAAGCCAGTGTTCTTTCCTTATACGACAATGGTCGATTGAAAGAGCCTGTTGTAGGTGGTGAAAAGACGGATCTTTCCTCGGCAGATCAACAAGTCAAAGGGAAGCTGGCTAGCGCAAAGAATGTGGTGCTTCTTACCCATTCTGTGAACAGTCCGTCTTACAAAAAGATGGTAGCCGACGCGGCTTCAGGGGGCATCTCGCTCAAGCATGTAGGTTACGACAGTGTTGACCAGAGTGCACGCCTTGATGCGTGGCAGAAACTCACAGGTAAGCGTGCGTTTCCTGCGGTTAACTTGGCCTCAGCCCGTGTAATTGTAGCAGTGGGAATGGATTTCTTATCCAGCTGTAACGGTCAAACTGTGGCTGCAGATTACGCAAAGCGCCGCGAACCAGGCAAGGAAATGTCTCGCCATTATCAGTTCGAGTCAAACTTGTCACTTTCTGGTGCGAATGCGGATCACCGTGTACGCATCAAAGCCAGTGAAGAAGCCCAAGTGCTGCTCGAATTGTACAATCAGATTGCACG
>CAZDPF010000012.1:0-29004 GCA_964507215.1 uncultured Chryseobacterium sp.
GCCATACCTGCTGCAGAGTTTACCCAGATAAACAAAGCCGAAACAGCTGCAGCTGTAGGCCTTCTGTTTGGCTTATTGGGCTTGTTAACCGGAATGGTTTGGGCCCGATTTACATGGGGAACTTACTGGACCAATGATCCGAAGCTGAATGGAACAGCCATCAGCTTGCTGGCCTACTTGGCCTATTTTGTCTTGAGAGGAAGCATGGAAGACCCTATGCAAAAGGCTAGAATTAGCGCCGTCTACAACATATTCGCCTTCGTTATTATGATAGTGTTTATTCAAGTGCTCCCAAGACTTACCGATAGTCTGCACCCAGGCAATGGGGGCAATCCGGCTTTTGGTCAATATGATTTAGACAATAACATGCGCTTGGTATTCTATCCGGCAATGATGGGATGGATAGGCCTGGGTTACTGGATTTGGGAGTTGCGCGTAAGATGGAAGGCCCTAAGGCGGTCAAGTTCCACAATGAATGATTTAGGTTTCTCAAAATGAAACTATTACAACAAAATAGGAAGAGCGTTATGAGGCAATTACACGCCAAGAGTACGCGGGTACTCTTTCTGATCTTGATGACCCTCACCAATTGGAGTATCTACGCCCAAAGGCCAGTTGAAATGGCAGACCAATTCAGGGCGGATGGAAAAATTCGTGTAGTTATTGCAGTGATTGCAATCATTTTTATTGGATTGCTTGTTTACTTGATTCGCTTAGATCGACGTTTAAGTCAACTGGAAAAAGCACAAAAGCATTCATGAAACGCAACCATATCATTGTACTCATTCTCATTGCAGTAGCTGTTGGGGCCATCCTCTCCACACTAGGAGACGCGAGTACTTATGTCAGTTTTCAACAAGCTGATAGAGATCAGGGAGCTACTTATACCGTGATCGGCACCCTCGATACCACCCGTGATATGCACTATGATGCACGAAGCAATCTCTTTACCTTCTATGCGCTGGACAAAGAAGGAGACATGCGCAAGGTGTATTATCCCCAACCAAAACCCCAAGATTTTGAACGGGCAGAAGAAGTGACCATGAAGGGATATGCCCGAGATGGCGAATTCTATGCAGAAGAAATATTAATGAAATGCCCTTCTAAATACAATGGCAACGATCAGATTGCCGGCGCAGAAGGCAACAACACCTATTACGAGTAGCCGATGGATTATATCGGTGAACACCTCCTTCCGGGCATTATTGGTCGAGTAAGCACACTTTTAGCCTTTGTTTCAGCCGCATTGGCCATCTACACCTACGCTCGAAGTGTAAAAGTGGATCGCCCTTTTTTGCGCGCCATCGGTAGAGGGGCTTTTGTCCTCCACGGACTTTCCATTTTTACCATGGTAGGCATGATCTTCTTCATGCTTTCACAGCATTATTTCGAGTACGACTACGTTTGGAAACACTCTTCCCTGGACCTTCCAGTGCGCTACATTCTTTCCTCATTTTGGGAGGGACAAGAAGGAAGTTTCTTGCTTTGGACCATCTGGCATGTGGTCTTAGGCTTCGTGATCATGCGCACAGCGGGAGAGTGGGAAGCGCCTGTGATGGCCATCATCAGCATGGTGCAGCTTTTCTTGGTCAGCATGGTTTTCGGTATCTATCCTTTTGATTTGAAAATCGGCAGCAGTCCGTTTGTATTAATTCGCGAATTGCCAGAAAACATAGTCTTGCCTTGGACGCAGATGGAAGACTATCTCCAACGTATTCCGGCATTCATGGATGGCAATGGATTGAACCCGCTCTTGCAGAACTATTGGATGACCATTCATCCTCCCATCACTTTCTTGGGGTTTGCCAGTACCGTAGTGCCTTTCGCATTTGCTTTGGCTGGCTTGTGGAAAAGGAAATACAATGAGTGGTTACGTCCTGCTCTTCCATGGACTTTCTTCAGTGTGATGATACTGGGAACGGGTATTCTAATGGGGGGCGCATGGGCTTATGAAGCCTTGAGTTTTGGCGGATTCTGGGCTTGGGACCCAGTAGAAAACAGCTCCTTGGTGGCTTGGCTAACGGTGGTTGGGGCCGCTCATTTGATGCTCATTCACAAAAACAAGGGAGGCAATTTGAAATCGGCTTTCTTCTTGGCCATTGTGAGCTTTCTTTTGATTCTCTACTCCACTTTCCTCACGCGCTCAGGCATTTTAGGAGATACTTCGGTACACGCTTTCGTAGACCTCGGTTTGAGTGGGCAACTGCTCATCTACCTCTTGTTCTTTATCGTTCTGGCTTTTGGCATGTTGGCTTGGCACTATCGGCATTTGCCCAAAAGTGCTCAACAAGACGAATTATGGTCCAGAGAGTTTTGGATGTTCATCGGTGCTTTAACACTGCTGGCAAGTGCATTCCAGATTTCTATGACTACCTCCATTCCTGTATGGAATGCCTTGTTTGGTCCGGAAGGATGGCTTCCATGGATGGACGCAAAATTGGCTCCACCACTTGACGCCATAGAACACTACAATTCTTTCCAAATCCCCTTCGCCATTGTTATTGTGCTCTTGATGGCCTCAGGTCAGTTTCTCAAATACAAGCGCAGCTCTTCTTCAAAATTCTTCAAAGATTTGGTCAATAGTTCAATCATTACGGTGTTGATTGGCGGAGTAATGCTTTACGCTTTAGCACTCTACAGCCAACCTGTTTTGGCATTGTTGCTCTTTGCCTCCATCTTTAGCATAGTGGCCAATTTTGACTATGCTCTTCGGGTTTTAAAAGGCAAGGTGAGAAAATCAGGTGCGAGTATTGCCCATATAGGTTTCGGTCTTGTGGTCTTGGGATCTCTTATCAGCAATGGCAAGCAGCAAGTGATTTCGCAGAACAGCACCTTCATCGCCAAAGACTTTCCGCAAAATGAAAACTTGCTCATTGAGCTGCAAGACACAGTGCGCATGGGAGATTACTTGGTAAGCTGGCAGCAAGAGCGATTGGAAGGCAATTATCGTTTTTATGATGTGGATTATATGCAGTGGGTGGAAGGCCGTTTAGAGAAACAATTCACACTGTCGCCTTCCATTTTAATGAATGATCGAATGGGCAATTCGCCTGAACCTGATACCCGTCACACCTTGGGCAAAGACATTTATACCCATGTGACCTATGCCCCTATTGAAGAGCAAGTGGTTGATGCCGATGGCTATACGGGTGAAGCGCGTGCTGAAATGATGCGTGGAGACACCGCCATCCTCGATCAAAGTTTCATTATTCTTGATAGTGTTGCAAGTGACATCGGCTATAACGAAGAAGGCGTGCTCAGCAGGGTAGAGGTGGAAGCCAAGCTGGTGATCATTCACATTGATGGCGGGGTGTATACGGCTCGTCCACGTTACATTTTGGATGGCGAAACCGTTCAGCATGAAGATGTGATTCTAGATAAGCCAGGATTGAAATTTCGTTTCGATGAAATCATTCCTGAAACCAATAAGTTGGTCATCAAAGGTTGGCGCAGAGCCGCGGATGAGAAGCCTTTTATTGTGATGAAAGCCATCGTCTTCCCCATGATCAACTTGCTTTGGCTAGGAAGCATTTTGATGATCATCGGAAGTGTGATCGCCATTATTGAAAGAATTCGTCTTGCCAAGCACAAGGCCATAGCCTGACCAATTCAGTATCTTCTGCCTGTGGAAAACCGATCCATCGCCCTTCTCGGAACCGGCAATTACGCATGGCATTTGCAAAGGCTCTTGCAAAATGCAGGAGTGCCTATCCATTGGCATTACGGCCGTAATCCCCATGCTTTCCACGATTTTCCAGCTACTGCGGACGTTCAGGTGAATAGGCTCGAGGCCCTTGAGCATGCCAATGTGTGTTTCCTAGCTATCAGCGATCGCAGTTTGCCCGCTGTTTCCAAGCTGCTCGCCAAAGACGGCCGCCTGCTGATACACGTTTCAGGTGGAAAATCAATTGAAAGTTTAAAAGGAAGCAGAAGAGGGGTTTTCTACCTTCCCCAAACTTTAACCAAAGGCAGGGTCATCGACCTCACCACACTTACTTTTTGTTTGGAAGCTGATCGGGAAGAAGACTTGATTTGGATGGAGGAATTGGCCGCTAAAATGCAAATGTCAAGCTTGCGGATGAATAGCGAGGCCCGCAAACACCTGCACCTCGCCGCTGTGTTTGCCAATAATTTTACCAACCATATGTACGCGGTTGGAACAGAATGGTTGGAATCTAAAGGATTGCCCCCTCATCTCCTTCATCCACTCATTCGGGAAACAGCAGATAAAGCCATCGAAATGGGTCCGACCAAGGCCCAAACAGGTCCCGCTGTTCGCGGTGATATACCTACCATCAAAAAGCATCAGCGAATGCTAAAAGACATTGGCCTGAAACGGCTGTATCGCCAAATAACCAGACACATTTTTGAACGACGTGGAAAAGAATTATAAAGAGCGATTGATTCATGTCAAGCAGTTTATTTTCGACATGGACGGGGTGTTTACCAATGGCAAAGCCTTGATTCTTTCTACTGGTCAAACCGCTAGAGAACTGAACCTCAGAGATGCGTATGCCATTCAAAAGGCTACATCCTCTGGGCTCAATGTTGCGCTGATATCCAGAGGAACAGACGAGGCTTACAAAGAGAAATTGCGCTACATCGGGGTGCAAGATGTTTACATGGGGTACTTCGATAAGCAAGAGGCGTTGGATGATTTACAAGCCATATACGGCTGGGAAACCAATGATATGTTGTACATGGGCGATGACCTTCCCGACTTGGGCGTTATGGCCAAAGTTGGCATCAGTTGCTGTCCAAACGATGCCGTTCCTGAAGTAAGACAAAGGGTAGACTACATCAGCCATTTCAAAGGAGGAGAGGGCTGTGTTCGCGATATTATTGAGCAAAGCATGAAGTTGCGCGGATTGTGGACGGTCTAAAAAAGACTTCCTTACTCATGGCCTTCTTGAAGCTGATCAGGTGGCCCAACCTGCTCATGATGTCAGGTTCACTTCTGCTGATCCGTTATACCTTCTTTGTTCCGTTGGGCATTCCTTATGTGCTTGATGACCTGCATTTTGCCTTATTGGTACTTTCTACCGCCTGCATAGGGGCTGCGGGCTACATTGTGAACGATCTGTATGATTTGGAGAACGATCGCATCAACAAACCCAATAGGATGCAAATTGGTGTGGTTTTCAATGAACGATTTGCTTGGAATGCCTTTTATGCTTTGTTCCTCATTGGAGGGGCACTTGGTTGGTACCTCGGGCAACATACCGGCAAAATGCTCTATGGAGCCATCAACCTGATTACGGGTTTTTGGCTTTACCTCTATGCAGCTGATTTCAAAGGAAGGCCTTTATTGGGCAATGTCATGATCAGCTTTTTGTCGGCCGGAGTGCTTACCTATCCGCTGTTTTTTGATGTACTTCCTCGCTTTCCGCTGAGTGAGAATGATTCTGGCCATCAAGCGCTTTTGATTCTGGGAATCTATTTCTGCTTGGCATTTGTAATCAGTTGGTTGCGCGAATTGATTAAAGACATGGAAGATGAAACAGGTGATCGATCTTCCGGCTTGCGCACCATGCCCATTGCCTGGGGATCATTGCCAAGCAAAATACTCATCGGATTGCTCGGAGGGCTTTTGGTCACCGCCTTCGGTTGGGCAGCTTGGAGCAGTTGGCAGGGCAATAAATGGAGCAGTACTTACATCTTCCTTGCCCTTTTTCTTCCTTCATTATGGGTTTGGGTGAAGAGCTTTTCAGCCCGCGAGCCCTTGCAGTTTCGCAAGCTGTCTTTTGGTTTGAAGGTCATCATGGCAGCGGCTATTTTGTCCATCCCCGTCATTACCTATTCCTCTATATGAACACCTATCGCTTGCGCTTGGGGAGTGGATCTCCTAGAAGACGAGAATTGCTCCAGCAGCTGGGTTGGAAGTTTGACGTGGTGAAGATTCATTGCCATGAAGATCATCCTGCAGATTTATTGGGAGGAGATATTGCCGCGCATCTGGCTTTAAAAAAATCCTTGGCTTTTCAAGATCAACTAGCCAAAGATGAAGTGCTGCTCACTGCTGATACCGTGGTTTGGTTGGAAGGCAAGCACCTGGCCAAACCAGATTCACTTGAGGAAGCCAAGCAAATGCTGCGTGCATTGAGTGGAAAAACTCATGAGGTAATCACTGGTTTCTGTGTGCGTACCCAAGAATTGACCGAAGTGGTAACGGAAACTACCAAAGTGCATTTCAGTCATCTTTCAGAAGAGGTGATTCGGCATTATGTGGAGACCTATCAACCTTTAGACAAGGCGGGTGCCTATGGTATTCAAGAGTGGATCGGGCTGGTAGGGATTCAAAAAATTGAAGGCTGCTATTTTAATGTGGTAGGACTGCCCGTTCATTTATTAGTGCAAACATTCCATCGGCTTCAACTGCCTTTGAGCCCTTAATTTTGCAACCAACCAAAATCAATAAGATGAAAAAATTGCTGGCATGGCTGGCAGTTCCTTTAATCATCACATCGTGTTAGCCAGGAGGTGCGCGCTATGTAGATCAACTGGATATGGTTTATACCAACTATTCAGATGAATTCAACTTCAGCTCGGTGAGTACATTCATTATTCCTGACTCCATTCCACTGGTTGAGGAGAATTCAAGACCCAACAATATTGAGTTTGTCGATGATCCGTATCGCGCCACCATCATCAGTGAATTGCGCGCACAAATGGAAGCTAGAGGCTATCAGTACGTGGCCAAAAGTGCCAACCCAGATATGATCATTTTTCCAACGGCGTCTACTGACACAGAAACCTATTACTACTACTGGGGCGGCTATTGGTCTTGGTGGGGATGGGGTGGAGGATGGTACTACCCTGGTTATTACCCCGGTTATGGCTATTCCACTTCCTACGAAGTAGGTACCTTAATGGTGCAAGCTGTTTTTGATGATCCGAATATTCCAGACGGCGATGACAAACCCGTGGTGTGGGTGGGTGTGCTAAATGGACTCTTACAAGGAAACACCAACAATGTTGATCTGCGCATAGAGTCAAGCATTCAACAAATGTTTGCACAATCTGAATATTTCAAGAAATGAGAAAGATTCTTCTCCTTCTTTTAAGTGTTGCGCTTTCCTGGAATGCATCTGCACAATTGAGCAAAAGGTCGTACAGCTGGGATTGGTCCATTGGTCATCCGATTGGCGCATTGAGCGATTTTATAGACGCCACCAGCGTGCGCGGCTTTTCCTTTGCTTACCAAGCACCGCTCACAGACAACCAATCTATTGGAATTGAACTCGGCTGGAATGTTTTCTACCAAGAGTTTGATTATGTGAGCTATACAGATGGAACAGCTACCATTTCAGGCGCCCAGTATCGCTATCTCAACAGCTATCCGGTAGTATTGGCCTGGCAATATCATTTTCAGCCTGAAGAGAACTTCGATTTCTTTGCAGGTTTGGGTACAGGTCTTATTCGTCACAGGCAAGAAGTAGACATGGGCCTTTTCGCTCTTCCATTGGATGCATGGCAGTTTGTGATTCGTCCGGAAGCTGGCGTAATTTGGAATTACAGCGATTACAGTGCGCTTAAACTAGGGGTTCGTTATTACGGCTCATTCTCAGACAATGACCTTCCGAGTCGGTCTTTTGTAACCACCAACATTGGCTTGGTATTCACCACCTTCTAGGAAAACCTTTTGATCCTACCATGGGGGCTTTGGCCCCTTTTTTTGTTTCGATGAATGGTTGATAAAGGTCTTTGAGCGGTTGAAATAGGCATTTCCCCGAAATTTTTGATGGAGTTGATGCTTAGTTTATAGATTCATTTCATCAAACCACACCCAATGAAGAAATTTTACCTCCTTATGGCCCTCTTGCTAGGGACCTTCTCTATGCGTGCTACCCACTTGATGGGGGGCGAAATCACGGTTCAATCTTTAGGCAACAGTGAATATCTGGTGGCCATGGTGGTCTACCGCGATACGGCCGGAATCCCCATGCAACAAAATGCAATTTTTGAATTGTCAGATTCCTCAGGCAATATAATCAGCACCTTCACAGTTTCCTATGACAGTTTGATTTCAGGCAATCAACTGCCTCAATATCCTTATGGCGTAGAACTTTACTTATTTGTAGACACCATCACCATTACTACTCCCGGTCATTACAGCATTGGTTGGGACAACTGTTGTAGAAATGGAGCCATACAAAATTTGAGTACCCCATTGTCTGAGTCAATGTATATCAAAACTGATTTCACCGTTTTTCCAGCAAGCAGTAATTCAACGCCTTTTTTCTTGGTGCCTGCGGCCATTTTTCTACCGGTGAACACCCCTTGGCAATACAACCCATTGCCTTTTGATCCAGACGGTGATTCGCTCTACTGGAGTGTAGATGCTCCATTGGGAAGCGCCACCAACTATTGCGCTGGTTTTACAACACCTCCTGGAGATACACTCAATCCGTTCAGCCTTAATCCGGTTACGGGAACCATTTCATGGACAGCCAATACCCAAGGGAATTTCGTGGCTACTGTTTTGGTTGAGGAGTTTAGAAACGGACAACGCATTGGGGGTATTCGCCGAGATATGCAGTTTATTGTCACCAATCCGGCACCTATCCCCATCTACACCAATACGGCTTCTTGGCCTATCAATATTTACAATGAATACAGTTTTCCTGTAGTAGCCGGACAAACTTTCCAGATGAGCATTCTGGCTGATCATACCGATCCTTTGGCGCAATTGGATATGGAACTCTACGGAGAATTGGTCACCAACCCAAACTATGCACCTCAGTTTTCTTTCAACGCTACGGGCAATGGATCAGAGATTGAAGGGCAAATGGTTTGGAATGTGCCACTCCAACTCAATGTAGGTCAACGCTTTTTGAATGTGGTAAGGGTGAGTGACGGATTGTATACCATGGATGAATCCTTTTGGATTGAAGTGGTATCGGCCGTTGGGCTTTCAGAATTAAAAACAGAAGGTCCACTGCTTTACCCCAATCCAGTAAAAGATGCGCTGCATCTGCATTTCAATGCCCATCATCAAGATGTTCAATGGCAAATCAAGGTGTATTCCCTCAGTGGGCAATGTGTTAAAACTGAAAAAACGGAACGGCTTTCTGCTGGAACTACCGAATGGGTGCTTCCAGTTGAGCTGCAAAGCGGACAGTATTTTCTTCAAATCGCTTCAACGCTAGGTAGCTACACACAAGCTTTTGTAGTACAGCCCTAATTAAGGCTTAGCTAGCTTTTAACAAGGCCGTCTCTTCACATAAGGAGACGGCCTTTTGTACTTTTAGGCTTCAACACTGCCCATGAAAAAAGTACTACTTGTGCTATTTGTTTTGTTGATATGGCAAGGCCAAGCACAATCATTCTCTTCCTGGATCAACCATTTGAATAACATCGCTGCGCCTTTGAGGCAAGCGAAGGTGGACAGCTTTTTTCTGTCAAATACCCAATATCCATTGCTTGAGAATGATACAATCGCTCATTTCTTACTCAAGGGCACTTACAACAGCGTAGCATTGGCAGGCGACATGAACAGCTGGCAGCCAGCAGATGCATTGCTCAATATGGGCGGTACCGATATGTGGTACCTCACCAAAACCTACCCAAATAAGGCACGTTTAGATTACAAGTTTGTAGCCAACAACAATTGGATGCTCGATCCACGCAATCCTCGAACCGTTGCCGGAGGATTTGGTCCAAATAGCGAATTGGCCATGCCGCAGTACGTACAACCTTGGGAAATTGGAGACCGCCCAGGTATCCCAAAAGGCCAAGTGACTTCCTTTAACTTGGCGAGCACGGCAGTAGGGGCCAATTACCAAATTCAGGTGTATTTACCGCCCAATTACAACAGCAATAGCAGTTATCCAGTAGCCTATTTTCACGATGGCCAGGAATATCTATCACTTGGAAGTGCTCGGCACGTGCTAGATAATTTGATCGACTCCAACCAAATTGAGCCGCTCATTGGGGTATTCGTACGGCCAAATAACCGCAATGATGAATATGCCTTTGCCTTGAAGGATGACTATACCGAATTCTTTGTAAATGAGTTGGTTCCTTGGGTCGACGCCCAGTTTTCCACCCGTCAAGACAGCAGTCAAAGAGCCACAATTGGCGCCAGTTTTGGCGGACATATTTCGGCTTGGATAGTCACGCACCATCCAGAAGTATTTGGCAAACACGGTCAGCATTCAGGCGCTTGGTGGCCCAACAACTACCAAGTGCTTAACCTCATCGCCCAGGATATCCACCAAGAGCAGATGCCCATGGCCGCCGTATGGGGAAGCTATGAAGGAAACTTGACCAATATGTGGCAATTGGTTGCAGACAGTATGCAGTGGTTTGGTTACCAGAACAAGTATTTTCAAGAGTACCCGGAAGGCCATAGCTGGGGATTGTGGCGAGCGACCTTAGATGAAATCCTTATATCCCTTTTCCCTTCGCAATCAATTGGTATAGAAGAGGGTATGGACTATTCAGGCATTTCTTGTTCGGTTTATCCAAATCCGGTAGGCGATCAGCTTTTTATTGACATGAAGAACCCAATGAAAGGATTAAGCTATCAAGTGATTGATCCAATAGGCAGGGTTCAACTTTGGGGATCCTTTGATGGCCATGCCATCAATACCCAATCGCTAGGAGCCGGCACTTTCACTTTGGTGCTGTCCAACGAATACACCAAGAAGGTTCTTCGGTTGATTAAACAATAACCATTGTTAATCGTGGCCAAGTTGTTGGGTAGTTCGATGGTTAGCAAGTGAGATTCGCTCTTGGCATAGGGTTTTGGCTTTTGGGGCTAATGCCGTTTTGCTATGGGCAGTCTTATCATTTTCAGTATGTTACCACGGATTGAAAGAGACTTTAATAAGGCCTTGTTTATCTCTCCAAAGACGGTTCGAAGCCATACCGACAATATTTATCGCAAACTGAAGGTGCATTCAAAAGTGGAGGCCGCTCGAATAGCACTGGAAAATGGTTGGTTTTAGTCCGCAATTCGATCTTTTCGATAGCCTACATAAAACGCTACTTGCTCAGAATTCCAACGCAAGGCGTCTGCATGTCCCATCCATTTGTTGTCGTTGGTCTGAACATGAAGATGAGAATAAGCATCATGATGGGTGTAAACTCCTTGCTGGTGATTGGAGTAAAAGCCTAGCACCCGCGCCAACTCATGACTAAGCTGGTGATTAACCTGACCTGCATGCGCTTCTTCGGGGGAGCGAACCACGGCTCCATCTGCCAGATTCTGTACGTGAAGATCAATGAAGGAAAAGCTTCCCTCCAGCTTGAAAACCACATCCTCATCTCCAAATCGCTCAGCGAGAAAGTGGTCTAAACTTTTGAGGTCATTCACAGTATCTGGCAATGCTTCTTGCAGCCATTGGTCTACTTCGGCAAAAACGAAAAACGGGGCTCCTGCTTGCGGCTCTACAGACAATTTTAAAGGGTGAAGGGAATCGCTGGCTACGCGCGCCACCCAAGCTTGTCCTTGCCAAAGCATTATTTCGCCTTGTAAGCCTGCCAAGGGTCCAATTCCAAAAAGACTGGAAGAACCTAGGCTGTCTAAGCGAACCTGTGCGTCTAGCTTTCCTTGATGCATCACTTGGCGCATGGCGCCTACCACCTGCACTTCAGCCTTTTTATTTTCCGAAACAGCAGGATTGATCGATGGAGTTTGACATCCGACCAATCCTATAATCATCCACCAAAGATTCTTCATCGCGCAATTTGCTGGCAAACATATACTTCTTCACCAGAAAACTTCTGAATTCATAGTGTATTTCACCATTCCCTGTGGCGGTAGAATTCCCTTAAATGCTTGGCTGCTCTTCAGCAGTCAGACTGTATTTTCGTGCCATGCAAGAAACCGATGTTCTCATCATTGGCGGAGGTCCTGCTGGCAGCGCATGTGCCCTTTTGCTCTCCGATGCCGGTATTCCGGTGACCATTCTCGATAAATCTGCTTTTCCGCGCGATAAAATCTGCGGAGATGCCCTCAGTCCGGATGTCATCAACCAACTGGTGCGCATTCGTCCTTCTTTGCGAGAGCGTTTCAACCAACAAGGCGATCGCAGGAAAATTACCGGATTGCGCTTGGTGGCACCTTCGGGAGAACACTTTGAACTCTATTTGAATAAGGGGCAAGATCAAGAAATCGAAGGATTTGTAATGCCGAGGATGGAGTTCGATCGCACTTTGAATGAAGAAGTTCAAACAGCCGCTAATGTTCAATTGCTCGAAAATGTAAAGGTGACAGCAGTAGAGCAGGTGGCAGGTGGTGTGCTGGTGAAAACAAGCAGTGGCGATTGGAAGGCGAAGATGATAGTGGGTGCTGATGGGGCACATTCTATTGTGGCCAAGCAATTGGCAGGCTTCGAGATGGATCGCGAGCATTATTGCGCAGCACTGCGGGTGTACTACGAAAATGTAAGCTGGGACCAAGAAGGTGATCTGATTGAATTGCACTTTTTACCAGAGGTCTCTCCCGGTTATTTGTGGGTTTTTCCCATGGAAGGCAATAAAGCCAATGTGGGCATTGGGATGCTGAGCAAGTTTGTTGCGGAGAAGAATGTAAACCTTCGGAAGGAACTGGACAAAGCCCTGGCCAGTCACCCGGTTTTGGCTCCGCGTTTTGAAAATGCCCGGCCGATGGAATCGGTAAAAGGTTTTGGTATACCCTTGGGCTCTAAGAAGTTCCCTTTGTCTGGTGCACACTTTCTCTTGGTTGGAGATGCCGCTTCATTGGTAGATCCTATGACAGGTGAAGGGGTGGGCAATGCGCTGAGAAGTGGCCGTTTTGCCGCTGAACACATTATCAAGGCCTTGCAATTGCAGCGCTTTGATGCTGCCTTTAATAAAGCTTACGACAAACGTATCTACAAAGCGATGTGGAGCGAATTGCGGATTTCCAGGGCCTTCCAAAAGTTCTTTACCAGTCCGAATAGGGTCAACAAGCTCACCCGTTTTCTGAAGAAAAACCAGAAAATGCACCAAAAACTGAACAAGTGGTTCTTACAAGACCATTTGATGACCCACTGGAACAAACCTTCCTTTTATTTCAAAAAGCTCTTCGGCCTGAGTTGAGAAGGCAATGCCCCAAGCGCACGCAAAAGATTCTTTCTTTACTTCAACCAATTACGAGCGCCGAGCTGCATCTCGGGAAAGAACTTGTGAAAGGCGTTCTCCCATTGTTGCTGATGAGAGATATACTGCTGAAAGCCCATCGCCATATTCGAAGGGAAACGGCTTCTGCGGTCCATTCCTTTCAGCACACTTTCAATGCCTGCTTGGGTAGCGTAACCACTTAACCAGCGGTATTCTCGCATGAAGCCAAACATTCTTCGTCTTTCGGCATTCATGAATACTTGCTGTTCTTCCAAGCAATCATGCACCCAAGCCACAAATACTTCCAGCGGTTCTTGGCAGTATTCACCCCAATGAATTGCCAACAAATGGTCTAGCAAGATATCTGCTACCACCGGGGCGTATTTTCCTTGTTGTTCGCGTAGCAGCTGCACCAACGCCTTGACTTCGTGGTGCTGATCAGTGAATTCATCAATAAAATGGTGCAAGCGAACACCCAAAATCACTCTTTCTGGAAGCTGTTCCCATTCCTTTTTAGAAAGGCCATCAGCTATAAAATTCCCCAACAACAGCTCAGGGTCTTTGTTGGAGAGTAAACTATGGGCCAAGATGTTCATCCCAATAGCTTGTAGAAAAGCCGGGGAGAAATAGCATGCAAAGGCACGGCCAACAGTTCTTTTCCGCCGATATACGAATGAAAGCGATGGCCTTGCATCACCTTCAGGAGCTTTTTGGCAAATACTTCCGCAGGCATCCCATTTTCTTGGGCTTTGCTGTTTTTGTTCAATCGCTCCCCTTTGGTGTCCAACGAGTTGAGGGTGACATCAGTGTTGATGAAACCAGGACTTACCACCTGCAGTTTAATCGCTTGGTTTTTTAGCTCATGCCAAAGACTTTCGTAATACAAGAGTAGGGCCGCTTTAGAAGCAGAATAGGCTGCCAATTTTCTTTGCCCAAACTTGCCGGCAATACTGGCAATGGCTACAATCTGTCCATTCCCCTGTTCCAAAAAATAACGCAATACAGTTTTGGTGAGCCCGAGATGCCCGTGGTAGTTGATCTCAAAGATCTTCCGTTCCACCTCTTCCAAAGTGTCTAAAGCATAACCCGACTGTCCGATACCGGCATTGGCCAAAAGAATATCAAGGCCACCCATGCGCTGCAGCGCTTCTTGGAGCCATTCGGCCGCATTTGATGAATGCTCGAGATCTACAGGAAGGATGTGCACTTGTGTGGGATGAGGACAACTTTCTTTCACCGCTTGAAGCAAATCGCTTCGTCTTGCTGATATCAACACCTCTGCCCCGGCGGCATTCAGCGCCTGAGCGGCGGCCTTGCCAATTCCCGAGGAGGCCCCGGTGATCCAAACTTTCTTATTCGCAAAATAGCCCATGAAACGAAGGTACGCAGGAGCGCAATAGCAGTATGGGCTAATTGCTTTGGCATGCCATTATTTCTAGACAGAACCGGCTTTCGCAAATCCATAAAAAAGATGCTGTTTTATACTAGGCGCGAATCGCGAAAGATTTTATATTTGCAGCCCTGAATCGGGAGCCCATCCGGTCGAATACAAAGAAGAAATGAAACGCACTTTTCAGCCCTCAAATAGAAAGCGCCGCAACAAACATGGTTTCCGCGAGCGCATGAGCTCAGCCAATGGACGCCGTGTTTTGGCTGCTCGCCGCGCACGTGGTCGCAAGAAACTCACTGTTTCTGACGAAGCCAAGTACAAAGGCTAAAAGTGTTGTAACGCGTTAATAAGAGGTGTCGTCTTTTCAGGCGACACCTTTTTTTGTGCCCGAACTTTACCGCCTAGAATTTCCTGAACCCCCAAGAATGCCCAGAGACAATAGCATCCAATCAGTACTCATCATCGGCAGTGGACCGATAGTGATCGGCCAAGCGTGTGAATTTGACTATTCCGGCTCTCAGGCCGCTCGCTCACTGCGCGAAGAAGGCATTGAAGTCACTTTGATCAACTCCAATCCGGCTACCATTATGACAGATAAGGTAGTGGCCGATCATGTGTATCTGCTTCCGCTGGAATTAGAATCATTGGAAACCATTCTCAAAGAGCGGAAAATTGATGCGGTATTACCTACAATGGGTGGACAAACCGCCTTGAATCTCTGCATTGAGGCTGATAAAAGCGGACTGTGGGATGAGTATGGCGTGCGAATTATTGGGGTAGATATCAATGCCATCAACATTACTGAAGACCGTGAAAAGTTCAGGGTATTGATGAATGAAATAGGGGTGGGGATGGCCCCGAGCCGCACGGCCACTTCTTACCTGAAAGGCAAAGAGATAGCGCAAGAATTTGGCTTTCCAATCTGCATCAGACCTTCCTTTACCCTCGGCGGTAGCGGCGCTTCCTTTGTGCATCATCGGGAAGAATTTGATGAATTGCTCAAACGCGGCCTCGAAGCTTCGCCCATTCACGAGGTGATGATTGACAAGGCGCTGTTGGGATGGAAAGAGTTTGAGCTTGAGCTACTTCGCGACAAGGCAGACAATGTGATCATTATCTGCTCTATTGAGAATATGGATCCGATGGGCATTCATACCGGAGATTCCATTACGGTGGCTCCGGCACTCACCCTCAGCGATACCACCTACCAGCGCATGCGCGATATGGCCATCAAAATGATGCGCGCCATTGGCAATTTCGCCGGGGGTTGCAATGTGCAGTTTGCGGTGAGCCCAGATGAGAAAGAAGACATTGTAACCATTGAGATCAATCCTCGTGTTTCTCGATCTTCTGCATTGGCCTCCAAAGCCACTGGTTATCCCATCGCCAAAATAGCCGCCAAACTGGCCATCGGCTATCGCCTCGATGAACTAAAAAACCCAATCACTGCCAATACTTCAGCTTATTTTGAGCCTACCCTCGACTATGTGATCGTGAAAATCCCACGCTGGAATTTCGATAAGTTCGAAGGGGCAGATCGCACTCTCGGACTGCAAATGAAGTCTGTTGGGGAAGTGATGGGCATTGGCAGAACCTTCCAAGAAGCCATTCACAAAGCCGCTCAAAGCCTCGAAGTGAAGCGCAATGGTCTTGGCGTTGATGGAAAGGGTTATGCTGATCAGGATCAGGTTATTGAAAAGTTGACCAATGCCAGTTGGAATCGGGTATTTGTGATTTATGATGCCATCCAGCTGGGAATTCCCCTTCGCAAGATTCACGAGATCACCAAAATCGATTTGTGGTTCTTGAAACAAATTGAAGATTTGGTGCGTGTACAAGAGCGCATGGAGACCTATACCATCCACAACATCCCCCGCGCTTTGCTCTTGGAGGCAAAAACCAAAGGTTTCGCTGATCGCCAGATTGCCCACATGCTGGGTTGTTTAGAGAG
This sequence comes from uncultured Chryseobacterium sp., assembly GCA_964507215.1. Classification (GTDB taxonomy): domain Bacteria; phylum Bacteroidota; class Bacteroidia; order Flavobacteriales; family Schleiferiaceae; genus RFXV01. The sequence continues at coordinate 16,413 of CAZDPF010000012.1, forward strand.
TGAGGTGCACAAGAAACGCACTTCTGAAGGCATCGAAAGGGTTTGGAAATTGGTTGATACTTGTGCAGCTGAATTTCCGGCACACACGCCCTATTACTACTCCACTTTTGAAGGGGAAACCACTGATGCACAAGGGAAACGCTATTCAGAAAATGAGAGCATTCGCACAGATCGAAAGAAGGTGGTGGTCTTGGGCTCTGGCCCTAACCGTATCGGACAAGGTATAGAGTTCGACTATTGCTGCGTACACGGAGTGCTTGCAGCGCGCGAATGCGGCTACGAAACCATCATGATCAATTGCAATCCTGAAACGGTTTCAACGGATTTCGACACGGCCGACAAACTCTATTTCGAGCCCGTTTTCTGGGAACACATCTACGATATCATTCGGCACGAAAAACCCGAAGGAGTAATTGTGCAGTTGGGCGGACAAACAGCCTTGAAACTGGCCGAAAAGCTCAACCGTTACAACATCCCCATCTTGGGAACCAGCTTTGACGCATTGGATTTGGCTGAAGACAGGGGCAGGTTCAGCAACTTGCTGAAAGACATCGGTATTCCTTATCCTGAATTTGGTGTGATCACCAGCGCCGACGAGGCCCGTGAACTGGCCAATGAGTTGGGTTTCCCCATTTTGGTCCGTCCTTCTTATGTTTTAGGCGGTGCGGGTATGAAGATCGTGATCAATCACGAAGAATTGGAGCACCATGTGGTGGAACTGTTCAAAGACTTTCCTGGTAACCGTGTACTGCTCGATCATTACCTTGATGGGGCCATTGAAGCCGAAGCAGATGCCATCAGCGATGGAGAAGACGTGCACATTCTGGGGATAATGGAACACATTGAGCCCTGTGGAATACACTCCGGAGACTCCAATGCCACCCTTCCTCCTTTCAATCTTGGCGAATTAATCCTCGATCAGATTCGCGAGTACACCCACAAGATTGCTACGGCCCTACAAACCGTAGGCTTAATCAATATTCAGTTTGCCATCAAAAACGATGTGGTCTACATCATTGAGGCCAATCCGAGGGCATCACGCACCGTGCCTTTTATTGCCAAAGCCTATGGTGAGCCTTATGTGAACTATGCCACCCGAATCATTCTGGGAGAAAACAAGGTAAAAGACTTTGATTTCAATCCGCAGTTGAAAGGCTTCGCCATCAAGAGCCCCGTATTCTCTTTTGAGAAATTTCCCAATGTGAGCAAGAATCTCGGACCTCAAATGAGAAGTACAGGTGAAGCCATCTACTTCATTGATAATCTGCGGTCTCCCTTGTTCAAAAGATTGTATAGCGAACGCAATCTCTACCTCAGTAAGTAAACTCATTGCATCATGCCAAGACTGCTTCTGCTGCTACTTATTGCCTATGTTTTCTATCGAGTGATGGATTATTTGGTGATGCCCATTGTTCGCGAAGCATTTCGGAATAAGTCAACAGCAAGGAAACCCGGTAAACAATCTTCCAACGAAACCAACAAAGATTGGGGTGGGAAGTATGTAGACTATGAGGAGGTGAAGGATGATGACGACAAGAAATGAGTATAAAGGGGCTTGATGAAAACAACTCTTCCCCGAATTCTCATCATTAGCTATTACTGGCCACCTGCCGGTGGTCCAGGGGTGCAGCGGTGGCTCAAACTCAGCAAATACTTGGCAGAACTAGGGGCTGAGGTGCACGTGCTCACCGTACATCCTGATCAGGCTACTTGGCCCATTAGAGATGAAGCCCTTTTGGCAGAAGTGCATCCTTCCGTTCAAGTGCATTTTACCAGCACCTTTGAGCCATTTGGTGCGTATCTCAAGACAACAGGACGCAAAGAGGTTCCCTACAGTGGATTTGCGAACGAAGTCTCCAATCCTGGCTTTAGACAGCGAGCGGCGAAATTTATTCGAGGCAATTTCTTCTTACCCGATGCGAGGAAAGGCTGGAATAGATTCGTTAAGAAGGAAGTTGCCCGGTTGATGGCTAGGCAGCCCGCAGACGTACTCATTACCACCGGACCACCACAGTCTACCCATTTGGCCGGAAAATGGCTCAGCCAACGCTATCGCTTGCCATGGATTGCCGATTTCAGAGATCCTTGGACCGACATCTATTATTACGATAGCCTTTATCCCACTCGTCTCGCCCGTTGGATTGACAAGCGATGGGAAAGACAGGTGCTGCAAGAGGCAAAGGCGGTATTGGCTTCTAGTCCGTACCTCACCCAATTGCTAGAAGCAAAAGTGGAAAAGGAAGGATCTTTCTACTTCTTTCCCAATGGGTTTGATCCAAGTGATTTCCCAGCCAGTCCGCCTGAAATAAAAAGGGGACATTTGGTATATACAGGCACTATAGCGGCCATTTATCCATTGGATGGCTTGATCCAAGCAGTGGCCAATTTGCCAGAAACCAATTGGCATTTTGATCTTTTCGGTAAGAGCGATGAAACTACAGACTTGGCTTTAGAGCAATCAGCTTTTGATTATCATTCTCATGGTTTCGTGAGCCATCGCGAAGCTGTGGCCCAAATGCATGCGGCCCATGCCTTGCTACTGGTCATCCCGAAAATGAATCCCAACAAAGGCATCATTCCCGGGAAGATTTTCGAGTACATCGGCAGTGGGCGCCCCATATTGGGCATAGGCCCTGTTGATTCTGATGCTGCCCAGATTGTTCGATCCACAGGCAGAGGTGCCTTTTTTGACTATGACGATGCCACAGGAATGCAACTGTTCTTGCAAGACCCCGAGGCTTATCTAAAAGAAGCATCCACTCCAGCGGAAACTTATTCAAGATCCGGCCAAGCCCAACAATTGCTACAGCTTATTCGCCAATTACAGCCTGAGTAGCAGCAGGACGGAATTGCATCCACAGTGCACCGAGCAAAGCCAATACGAGTAAAATAGAAAACCCAAAGTCTACTTTCTCTCCCATCAGATAGCTTTTGGGCTCAAACGTGAACACAATTTCATGCGTTCCAGGAGGTACCCGCATGGCGCGCAACAAATAGTTCACCCGCAGGTGTTCGCTCGCTACCCCATCGATCTGAACCTTCCAGTCATGATCAACCCCTTCGTAATAAATCTCTGAGAATACGGCCAAGAGATCTGCTTGACTTGGGTTGGTAGCCGAATAAACCATGCGCTTCGGATCGTAGCTCTTCAATTGAATTTGCGCTCCGGTGGTCTCATTTCCCACACCCTCTAAAGCACTTTTGTAGCGTTCATCAACCACGGCTTCTACGGCTGGCTCAAAAACATCTTCGTTCAAAGCCGCCATTTCGGCATCTGCATTCGGAACCCATTCAATTCGCTCAACAAACCAAGCATTGCCTAAGGCTTGCGGATTGCGTTGCGCCATTTTTTGTCCTTGACGCTCGCCAATAAAGTACTTGGTGTTGAGCATGCTCAGCACATCTACATTGTTTTTGGCAATTTGCCCTTCAATGAGATCTTGGTAGCGAATCAGTTTGGCGCCATGATAGCCACCCACACTTTTATGGTGGTAAGAGGTGTAAGAATCTGAAGTAGGACTTACCGTAGTATTGAACACTCTGTAGTGAATATCAGGGTCTTGTAGAATCTGCTGATCGGCAGGTGTGGCAGCATAAATATTTTCGAAAGCGCGCTCGCTCAAGAAATCGTCGTTGTTGAGGTGCTGCTTGTCAAACAGCCACAAATCGGCCACTATGATCAAACCCAAGGCTGGAGCGAGATAACGCCCTTGCAGCTTGCCGTTTAAATAAAACCAGAGCATGGCCCATACGGCAGCGGCAAAGGCAATGCTGCGTAAGGCACTGTCGATAAGTACCCCTTTTCGATCGGCAATCAACTGATCGAGGTCAATTCCTTGTTGGGCCAGTTGTTGGTCTCGCAGTCCTTCAAAGCCCATAAATTGCGGGAAAAGCAAACCGAAAGTCACCAAAATACCACCGGCAATGTAGCCGGCTTTAAGCAGCTTTTGCTTTTTCTCTGTTTCGCTCAAACTGCCATCCAACCAGCGCTGCAAGCCCAAGAATCCGGCATAAGGCAAGAGCACAAAGGCAATTACCAAGGTCATAGAAGGCACGCGGAATTTGTTGTACACCGGTAAATAATCAAACAATAGACGATTGAAGGTCTCGAAATGCCTTCCCCAAGCCATCAACACAGAAAGAACCAAGGCTGCAATGATCCAGCTACGGGTTTTCGGGTCGAGCACCAACAAACTGAGCACAAAGAGTAAAAACACCGATGCACCTACATAATAGCCACCGTTCACCAAGCTCTCTTCGCCCCAGTAGAACATAGAGCCAGAATAGCGATTGGCTTGCTCAGCTGCTTGCGCAGGGCCCATTTGCCTTTTCAACAATCCTTCAATGGTGGCGTAGGTTTGGGTACCCGAATAATCTTCGGCCATTCCGCCTCCTGTGTACATTGGAATGAGGAGGTTCATGGTTTCAGACGGACTGTAGCTCCAGCTCATGGCATAGTCGAAAGACAATCCGCCCTTGCTTTCGGCCTTTTGCGAAAGCTCCGAAGAACCGCCCCGCATGGTTTCTTTGGTATAAGAGTAAGTACTCCAAAGGTTGCCGAAGTTGGGCCCAATACCCACCAGCGCCGCAGCCAACAAGATCACTCCCGATTGGATGAAAGCGGGCAATTTCTTCTCTCTAAAAGCAAAAACCCCCTCGGTAACAACCAATACCAAGATGAGCAAGAATTGGTAGTAGGTAATTTGCAAGTGATTGGCGTAGACAGATAATCCCACAAAAAGCGCTGTAAGGGCAAAGCCAGCCAGTTTCTTGCCGCGAAGCGTGAGTAAAATACCCATGAGCGTGGGGGCGATGTATGCTGCTGCTCGCACCTTGGCATTGTGCCCGGCTCCGAAGCTGATAATGAAGAAGGCTGAAAATCCAAAGGCAATTCCTCCCACAGCGGCCAACCAAGGATTGACCCCTTCAGCTACCAAGAGCAAGTACATGCCCAACATCAAAAGAAAAATGATGTAGATGCCTGAAGATTTTCCGCCAATCCAACTCAAAGTGTTTTGCACATAGGCCAGAAAATTCCCGGGATATTTTGTGCTGATTTGAAATGCGGGCATTCCGCTGAACATGGCATTGGTCCAAAGGGGCTCTTCGCCCTTCTGTTCACGATAGTCTCGGATTTCCTTTCCCTTGGCATAGCCCATCATAATATCGTCTTGCTGAAGAATTTCTCCACTCAGTGCAGGACTGAAATACAGGAAATTGGCGGCCAAAATGAGCAGAACCGGGTAGAGGAAGGGCAGCAGTCTTTTCAACATATCGTGGGTCTTATACGAGAGTCCGAAAATAAGTGGAATCCCTTTAGCTACTTTTGGCCTCATGTGGCCGAATCTCATCTTAGGCGGAGCACCCAAAAGCGGCACTAGTTCGCTCTATTTCTGGCTAGACGCCCACCCAGAGGTTGGAAGCGCCAAAGCGAAAGAACCTTTTTTCTTTTTCGACAAGGTGAATCGCTTCAATGAAAAAGCCAATATTCACCAACACGGCCTGCAAGCTTATCCCTCGCTGTTTGATCACGTGGAAGATAAAAAGGTGGTTTTTGAAGCTTCGGCGCCTTATCTGTATTCGCGCAGTGCACTTCAGCATATTCCAGATCTACCTTCTGCTCCCAAAGTGTTGTTCATATTGCGAGAGCCTTCCAAACGTTTGCATAGTAAATACCGGTTCAACCGATACAAGCTGCATAATAAAACAGGCGATTTTCGCCACTATTGCTCTGATCAAAATGGGCATTTTCCAGCCGGACAGCATGTGGAAGAAGGCTTTTATAGCCGATTTCTGGAAGAATGGAAAAAGCGATTGTCGCAAGATCGGCTCAAGGTGTTGCTGATGGAAGACATGATGAACAATCCTAAATCTTTCTTACAGTCATTGTGTACTTGGCTGGATATAGACCCTAAATTCTACGAGCATTTTTCTTTTGAAAAGCACAATGAAACATTCACCACGCGCTCAGGAGATTTACACAAGAAAGCGGTGAGTTGGATTCCTTTAGTTCCTGAATTTCTGAGAGAACCCTTGGGTAAGTTGTATCGAAAATTGAATGCTGCGCCTATGCCAGACCCGTCTGCACAAGAGCTAGAGTGGGTGAGCATGTTGCATGATTTTTACCTCCCAGACAGGGCGCAATTGCAAGCGCAGTTTCCTGAGCTTCCACTCCATCTTTGGAAATAATATGGGAATCCTCATCCGTCAGAGTCTGCTGAACAGCCTGTCTTCTTATGCCGGCTTGGCCTTGGGTGCTGTCAACACCTTGGTGTTGTACCCTTTGGCATTTATGCCTGAGCATACAGACTATTACGGACTGGTGCAGATGATTCTCAATTACACTTTGTTGGTCTCCACTTTTACGGCCCTAGGGGTTCCACAGGTAATGGTGAAGTTCTACAAACGCTTGGAAGAAGGTTTGCATGCCAATCTTGGCTTTTTTGGATTGGTAGTACCTGTTGCTTTGTTGATTCCCGTGGCCATTGTATTCCTATTGTTCAGAGCGCCTTTGGCCAATTGGTTAACCGAGAACCCTTCTGATGCCGGACTAGTTGACCGTTATCTCCCCTTGTTAATACTCACCACGGCCTTCAATGTGTATTTCGAAGTATTTGCCAGCATTTCGCAGGCCCATTTGCGCTCAGTGTTGCCGCTTTTCTTAAAGGAAGTGGGAAGAAGAGTGGTGGCCAGTTTGCTTTTGGTGATTTACTTGTTGGGGTGGATTGATTTTGATGTGTTTATCTGGTTGTTCTGCATCATGTTTCCCCTGCAATTTGTAGTGATGCTGCTGGTGCTTCAACGAAAGAGACAGCTCAAAGTGCGCTGGGGTTTTGGCGCTTTGCCGATGCGCACCTTGCTCGATTTTGGCTTTTTCAGTTTTCTGGCTTTTGGAGGGGATTTGCTCGTCAATCGCATCGATCAATTGATGATTGCCAAATACATCGACCTAGAGAGCGTGGCCTTTTATACCATCGCCTTTTTTATTGGGAATGTGATCAATACGCCCAATCGTGCGTCTGGGGGAATTGTGAAGCCCATTATCGCTAACCTGCTGGAAAAGAATAAAATTGAAGAACTCAATGATTTATACAAACGCTCCAGTATTGGATTGACGGTAGTTTCCGGACTCTTATTGGTGGTGATTATTCCCAACCTGCCGCAGATTTACCAGCTTCTGCCCATCAAGTTCGAAGGTGGGGTGTGGGTCACCGTTTTAATAGCCGCCAGCAAATTTGTGAGTACTAGCATCGGAATCAACGGACAGATACTGAGTATGAGTCCGTATTATCGCATGACTTTGTGGATGAATATCGGCCTGATCATCACCACTATACTCACCAATCTCTGGTTGATTCCGGCCTACGGAATTGCCGGAGCGGCCATGGCTACTATGCTGGTCATTTTGTTCAACAATGGCTGGAAGACCATTTTCCTTTACCGCAAATACCAATTACTGCCTTTCAGCAAGCCGTATTTCTTGATACTTTTTTGGATTATGGCCTGCACAACCGCACTATATTATTTCAGTCAGGTCGATAGCTCCCCTTGGTTAGGAATTCCGATCCGCGGTCTTTTGGCCAGCATGGTTTTTCTATTGCCGGTGTATTGGCTGAATGTATTTCCTGAGATGAATGCTTTTGTCAATCGGTTGGGCCATCAAATGCGGAAGGCCATAGGCTGATCGCTGTCATAGACCTTGCCGTGTTCTTCCATTAAATTGCTCTTAAATTCCAAGGCCATGGATACACTCAATGCCCAAACTTTTTTAGCACTGCTACTGGTGTATGTTTCTGACGTAGACGGCAGTTTGAATGCCGATGAACTAGAGTACATGCGCAAGGAAGTGGGTGAGAATGCCTTGGAAGAAGCGCGCAGATTGTGCAGACATCGCTCAGATTACGAGCTTATTGCTCTGCTGCAGCAGTCAAAGGAGCGTTATTATCCAGGTCCCAATGGAACCGCTGTACTCATGCGAGAATTGAACGGCTATTTTGTGAGTGATGGAGTTTTCAGCGATTGGGAACGCGCCATTGCACACAATCTGCAGCGTGTACTTGATTAGCGGATCAGCTGAACAACCCCTCTTTCTTCACGGTAGAGTTCACCAGAAATGGTGTACACAATCACAAAGTTGTAATTCCCCGGAGCTTGCAGAATGCCATTGTAGGTGCCATCCCAGCCGGTCTGAATATTTTGGGTGTCAAACAGTACTACTCCCCAGCGATTGTAGATGGTCATTCGGTAGCTGAGTATGCCATTTCCTTGGGGCAAGAAAACCTCATTGATGCCATCTCCATTCGGAGTGAAAACGCTGGGAATGTATATTTTGGAAGGAGGGTCGCCGAAATTCTTCAAACAAGTATCATCCAATTCCAGTTCGGCTGAGCTCACTCCGCAGCTGCTGCTGCCGGTCACTTCATAGCGCCCGTTGTACAATACTTGAATGGTATCTGTAGTAGCGCCATTGTTCCAACGGTAGCGGGCTGCTCCTTGGGCGCGCAAAACCACAAAGCCCGATCTACAAGGATCTTCTTCAATCTCAATCCAAATAGAATCGGAATAGTTGGAGGCCTGCAAGAAAATGGTGCTGATGCTGTCGCAGCCAAAGAGGGTAGTACTGCTGTCGTGGTAAACCCCGCTCGTACTCACCACCTGTCCACCTATAATGCGGGTTTCATTGATACACAGCGTATCAAAAACTTGTAGGTGGAAGGTATCTCTTTGAATGAGATTCAAAAAAGCTACAGAGTCACAACCGTTGGGGAGGGCCGTGATATCTTGGTAAAATCCTGTGGAAGTTCTCCATCTTCCGTTGAAAAAGAATGAATCGCCAGCACATAAATTTACTTCCAGTCGAACGGTATCTGTAGTGCCAGTAGAAAGATCGAGGTAGGCTATGGAATCACAGCCATTCGGAAGGGCAGTGGTAGATTGGTATTGTCCGGCTTGATTAATCCACTGTCCATTGAATTGTACAGAGTCACCAGAGCAGATTGAGCGTGTTTGGTAAGTAGTATCGTTGGTACAAGTGCCGCACAACAGTTGTATTTCGGCGGCGCTCAGCTCCCTGTTCCAATACCGAAAATCATCTACCGCGCCATTGTAGTATTTGTAGCCGGGAATAAAATTACCATCCGGACCACGTCCAACAGCACCAGAAGAGCCACTCCAACTTACACTTCCGCCACTGCCCACATAGGTGATTGCCTGCGGTACGCAATCAATGTAAATATCCATGTCGGTTGGTCCACGAATAATACCAATCACATGCGTCCAAGTATTGAGGGGCAAATTGAGAAAAGCGGTTCCTTGTCTTCTTGAAGTGGGTCCCGCTAAGCCACCATCACCATAATATATGGCGATCCATGAATCGGTTACGGCACACCAGTAGCCATTCCAAGTAATGGGAAGCTGATCCATTGTCCAAATAGTCTTCCAATCAGTACTTAAACTTGAAGGATTAATATAAAAAGAGAAGGTAACCGGAAGATTGTTTCGAATGGCCACATTGGCTGGAATCTCCATATACTGGTTGGTTCCGTTGAAAGAAATGGCAGATGCCGCATTGCCATTGCGGTCGGCCACAAAGGAGGGGCCGCCTATTAGGGATCCATTGAGCCCATTGCTGCCGATGTCATTGCCGTTGCCGTTGAAAGGGTAGTTGAATACTTGCCCCACGTTCAATTGGGCCGAAAGGGGCAATCCATACAAGGCCAGAATTCCCCAAATCAAAAAGGCGCGCAGAGTTCCCATTCAACCGCAAAAGTACAGGTGTTCTCCCTTGGTTGCCCATTCATCTGCCAAGGAGTTCCGCACAATGAGTGCACGCCAAGAACTAACGGAATAGCGTGAGAAATCCGTGAGCCTGACGAAAGGTTTCGCCTACAACTGTGTAATTGATGACATACAGATACACCCCATCCGCCACATCAACTCCATCATAAGTGCCATCCCAAGGTTGGTCCATTCGATACGAACGATACAATTCACCACCCCAGCGATTAAAGATGATGATTTCGTATTCCAGAATGCCGTTGCCTTGCACCCAAAAAGTATCATTGATACCGTCTCCATTCGGACTAAAAACATTTGGGATGTAGAGTTTCTCAGGAGGGGTGCCAACCTCAGGCAAGCAGTCTTCCTCTACAGTAACTGTAAGTTGGTGATTTCCGCAAGCACTGCTGCTAGATACTTGGTATGTTCCACTCGCGGTGACCACCAAAGTATCTGTCGTTTGTCCGTTCTGCCAAGTAATTCTACCCGGACCTATGGCACGTAGAATCACATAGCCCAGGCGGCAAGGATCTCCCTCTTGTCGAACCCAAAGGGTATCTGCTTGATTGAGCACAAAGAGGTTGAGATTCACAATGCTGTCGCAACCATTGGCCAATCGTACCAAGGTATCAGTAAAGCTCCCGCTTTGGTTGAGGATTTGATTTCCAAGAATATACGACTGCCCAAGGCAAATGGTATCCAATACACTGACCAAACTATTGTCTTGTACAAGCAGTTGAAGCACTGCAACAGAATCACAAGTTCCGGCACGCGCAACAACATCCACATATCGCCCGGTTGAGCTGCGCAATGCCCCTCCAAAAAAATAAGTCTCCCCTGCGCAAATACTCACATTCAAGCGATTGGTATCGGCGCCATTGTTGTCTTCAGTAAGATCGAGCACCACAATACTATCGCATCCGCCTACATTGGTTAAGTTGGCTACATATCGTCCGGGGGTGGACAAGTTTATTCCATTAAATGCATAACTCGAACCAGAACAATAACTGTCTTGAAAGTATACGCTGTCTTCTTGGCAAGATTGAATAGTACAAAGCTGTTGAACTTCAGCTGCCGTCAGCGCTCGGTTCCACATGCGGAATTCGTCTAAATCTCCATCAAAATAATAATAACCTCCACTGGCATTGCCGGTAAATCCTCTTCCTGCATTTCCATTTAAAGGACCCGCAGTGGGTCCTCCCGATCCTGTACCAGAATAGACTGTAGGTACTTGTATGCAGTCTATATACATATCCATGTCTAAAGGTCCCCTAACAATACACACCACATGTTGCCATACGCCCCAGTTCGGTGGATTTGTAGTGCGTACGGATCTTCTGTGCGGCGGACCAATACCCAAGCCATCGCCATAAGCAATAGCATAAAATCCAGGATTGACATTGAACCAAAAACCGTGGTAAGTCAGTTCTGTTTTGTCTGTACACCAAGCAGCCTGGGGCAGCCCTGTTGAATTAGGTCGAATCCAAAATGCAAAACTGACAGGTAGGCTGGTGGGTTTAATTATGGGACTGTTGGGAAACTCAATATAACTGGTCGTTCCATTAAATCGAATGGCAGAATTGGGGTTGCCAGCAGCATCGGGAATAAAAACAGGGTTGTTAATTTGGGATGCGTGAAGACCATTGGTTGAAGCATCAAGGAGATTCCCGTCAAAAGTGTAATGCAACAATTGACCAGCTGTCAACTGGGCATTCAGGTTGAAACCTAATAGAATCAAGATCAGCTGAAAACCAAGGCTTATAAGATGTTTGTACATGGTAATGTGTTACTCAAGACTAAAAATGAATTCGACGTATTTATCTTGGCCAAATGAAATTTGCTCGTTACTTCAGGCCGCTTTTCCGTCTATCTGTGGCTTTGCCACAAAGATATCCATTGAGCAATCATCAAAAGTTAAATAAACAGCCATTCTTTATTATAAATGCAGGAAGAAGTGGTTCAACTGTGCTTGCAGCTTTATTGGATAAGCATAGTCAAGTTTGCATGCCACCAGAGCAATTTGTATTGGCTCAAGTAATCGTAAAGTTCAGGTTGTTTAATTGGATGCAATGGGATGACTTGTCTGCTTTGATTTGTTCTGAGTTTATTCGATCTAAGGCATCTCAGGGTTGGAATATAAATGGCCAGGCCATACTTGATAAAGCTTTGGAGTTGCCTGTTAATCAGAGGTCTTTAGAAGCTTTGTTGAATTTAATTTATGGCCAATATGCTGAACAGTCGAAAGGGAATTTCAGTATTTGGGGCGATAAAACACCCATTAATCATCTATACTTTGATTTAATTCTGAAAGTCTTCCCTCACGCTAGGTACGTCGGTCTTGTAAGAGATGGTAGGGACGTAGTAGGAAGCTACATGATTAAAGATCATCCAAAAGACTTTTCGTATGCCACCCGTAAATGGAATGGCTCTATAAAAATGATGGATTATGTTCAATCAAAAGTCAATAAGACGCAGTTCATGCTAATCAAGTATGATGATTTGGTCAATCAACCTCAAGCAACACTTGAATCAGTTCAAAAATTACTTCAGCTGCCCATTGAAGATTTACAACCAGAACTTGGGGCAAATTATTTAGATAAGTTAAAAACGGTGGGACATACTGATGCCTATCAAAATGTATCCAACCCATTGAATAAGAGGTCAATTGGAAAATGGAAAGATCAGTTTAGCGATCAAGAGCTATCTGTTTTTCTACCTGAGATTGAAAAAAATCTTAAGCGATTCGGTTATTTATAGCAAATACCCCCGGCTCTCTGCAAAAGGCACATGGGCCTTCCAACGGCCACTCAACACC
>CAZDPF010000013.1:0-12298 GCA_964507215.1 uncultured Chryseobacterium sp.
ACATGATGTCTGGCGAAAATGCGGTGGCCACCACTGGCCAAGTATCGGCGTATAGCTGTCCGTCCAACTCTACCAACACCATTCTGTAAATTTTGAACCGGGCAATGAAGTTGAAATAGTCTTGCTGATTCCCGGTGTGGGCCGGAAAAGGTTCATTGGGATATTGATCTTCTACAAGAAAGTACCCATGTTTCAGAAAGGGAAAGTAAAGTTGAGTGGCCTCGGGATCCCAGTCACCTTCAGGTTTAGGACTTTTAGCCAAGTCAAGCAGGAGTTTGGTGAGATAAGGCGGAATGTTAATCGTTTGGCTGAGTTCCAAAGCGCTATCTGCCGTGAATTTCTTGGCTTCCATTGCTTCCCAAACCGCTGAATTGGAATAGAGGTGGATGGCTTTGTCGTCTTCGCTGGCGTATACCCCTTGCAGTTCATTGCGTTCTACCACTACTTCTGGCGTGAACAGCGGAAAGAAACTAATCACTTGGCAGGCGCTGGCCATCAAGAGGATGGAAAGGCTGCTGATGCTCCTGATTTTCATGATTCTCTTGTTTTAGATTGAACACTGAAGCGAATTACCCGCTACCGTCTTTCTTGCTCAACATTTTTCGATGAATACGCCAATTTAATCGATGAAACAGCGCCCATAGGCCCTTGTGCGATGGCAGCTCACTTCTGTCACATTCCAAGCCATAGGTACGCCTTAAATTCGCGCAGCTGAAATCTGTAACCCCCTGATCATGTCGAATGCTTTTTTCCAGGTTCCCATTGCCAAGAACGAACCCGTAAAATCTTATGCCCCTGGATCTCCGGAGCGCGAAGAGTTGCTTGCCACCTACCAAAGTATGATGGCCCAAACGGTTGATGTTCCGATGATCATTGGTGGTGAGGAAGTTCGAACAGAGAAAAAAGTGGACATCCGTCCACCCCATCGCTTCAAACATCTGTTGGGCACCTACAACCAAGGCGATGCGAGCCACGTACAACGCGCTATTGATGCGGCCTTGGCCGCTCGGGTGAAATGGAGTCAGATGTCTTGGGAGTCTCGCGCTGCCATCTTTTTGAAAGCCGCCGATCTCTTGGCCGGCCCTTTTCGCGCCAGAATGAACGCTGCTACAATGCTCTGTCAAAGCAAAAATGCTTTTCAAGCAGAAATTGATGCCGCTTGTGAAATGGCCGATTTCTTCCGTTTCAATGTGCAATACATGACCCAGATTTACAAAGAGCAGCCAGAATCTGCTCCCGGTATCTGGAACCGAATGGAATACCGGCCGCTCGAAGGCTTCGTGTTTGCATTGAGTCCATTCAACTTCACATCCATCGCCGCAAACTTGACCGCATCACCTGTGATGATGGGCAATGTGGCCGTGTGGAAACCTGCCAATACCCAGATTTACAGTGCGCAAGTAATTATGGATGTTTTCAAGGCAGCCGGATTGCCAGATGGCGTTGTGAACCTGGTGTTTGTATCTGGTCCAGTTGCCGGAGATGTCATCTTCTCTCACCCTGATTTTGCCGGATTGCATTACACTGGCTCTACTTCGGTTTTCAAAGGATTGTGGAAACAAATTGGGCAGAACATCGATCACTACAAAGCTTATCCGCGCATTGTAGGTGAAACCGGAGGAAAAGACTTCGTAGTAGCCCATCCCAGTGCACACGCTTTAGAGGTGAGTACGGCTTTGAGCAGAGGGGCTTTTGAATACCAAGGTCAAAAGTGCTCAGCCGCTTCAAGAGCCTATATACCAAGCAGTATGTGGCCTGCTGTTAAAGAAAATATTCAAAAAGATCTTGCCGCATTCAAAATGGGAGAGCCTGAAGATTTCTCCAACTTTATCAATGCCGTCATCGATGAAAAGGCCTTTGACAAAATCAGCGCCTACATCGACTATGCCGCTGCAGCCAAAGATGCCGAGATCATTGCCGGTGGCGGTTACAATAAATCAGAAGGCTATTTTATTGAGCCCACTGTTGTAGTAACTACCAATCCGAAATTCAAAACGATGGTAGAGGAAATCTTCGGTCCGGTCTTGACCATTTACGTGTATGAAGATGCCGATTGGGATCAGATGCTTCAATTGGTAGACAGTACTTCTGAATACGCCCTTACTGGAGCCATCTTCAGTCAAGACCGTTACGCCGTACAACAAGCTACCCAGGTATTGGAGCAAGCTGCTGGCAACTTTTACATCAACGACAAGCCCACTGGGGCCGTGGTTGGGCAGCAGCCATTTGGAGGAGCTCGTGGTTCTGGCACCAATGACAAGGCAGGCTCTTATCTCAACCTATTGCGTTGGGTGAATGCGCGAACCATCAAAGAAACATTCGTACCCCCAACAGATTTCCGCTATCCCTTCCTTGGCTAATTCTGTTAGATACTGACCCATTATAAAGCCCTGCCCTTGGTGGGGCTTTTTTGTATTCCAAACTCCGATATCTCCCTTTCAAACTCCGAAATGTTCGATCCTTCCCGTTGAAATAGTTGGTCATTCGCTGAAGAAAATAACTTCTTATGCAAACGGTAGCAGAACAATGGGTAAGCGATTTCTACAATCATGTAGGTTGGAAGACCAAGGATGGTGTTACTCAAGATGCTTTGATGTTCGAAGATCTTCGTCCGGTAGCCGCTGAATATGTTCACGCCTGCAGGATGCGCATCAATCAACAATTGCCCACTACAGGAGATAAACTCTTAGATGCAGGTTCTGGTCCGGTTCAGTTTGAAGAATACCAACAAATGGGCGCCGGCTTTGGTACCCATGTTTGTTTGGATATGTCAGAAGAAGCTATTCGCAGGGCGAAATGGGCCCTAGGAAGCAAGGGAGAATACATTCAAAAGAGCTTGTTGAAGGCAACATTGCCGGCAGATCATTATGATGCGGTGGTGAGTGCCCATGTGATTTACCACATCGACAAAAAGAAACAAGCGAAAGCCGTAAGCAAATTGTTGGATGCGGTGAAGCCCGGACAAAAAGTGGTGATTATTTACCACAATCCACGGAGTTTGCTGCAAGGGTTAGAGCATCTGCTGCATTTTGGAAAACACGTTCAGAACAAGCTGGGATTGGGTCGGCAGCTTTTCCAAGAAGAAGAGCAGTTGTATTTCTATGCCCACAAGCGCAGTTGGTGGAAACGCTTTGAAACCAGAGCCGACGTGGTGCAGTTTCCGTGGCGCAGCATGAACAACTTCTTGATGCACAAGCTCATACCCAACAATCGGATGGGCAAACGTCTCTTGCAAGGGCTTTTCCAATTGGAACAAAAATATCCACGAATTTTCCTCCGCATAGCGCAGTACAATATGGTGGTAATGACCAAAAAGAAGTTATACGCAGCTTAAAGACTGATGGTCTTGAACTTCTATCATTGGGCGTTGGGAACGATGACCGGCCTCGAAGTCGCAATCAACATCAATCCAATAGTAGCATTTGGTTTATAGCTACTAATCCACCTTACATTTTCAAAAACCCAAGTATGTCGTCATGGATTCAAAGTGGTATTATCGCCCAACATGAATCGCTCCAGCTCACCCCTACTCCACTTAGCCTTCACCCATTGGTTCAAACTCCCTCCCACTTGAATAGCTTTTTTCGTTGGGTGATCATCGCTCTTATGGCTTTGGATATGTGGGCTTGCGACGCGCAACAGCCGCAATCGATTGCTCCGATTCAGGATTCAAGCGAAGAAGCCAATATCGGTCACAATACACCTCCTTTCTCACCTTTTTTTGAAGGCGAACCCATGAGCGAAGTGGTACGCACCATGCTGCAAGACCGCCAAGGCAGGTTCTGGTTTGGAACCCAAGACGGGGTTTTTGTTTACGATGGGAAACAATTACAATGGCTCGAAGAAGTAAACAAAGTGACCATAAAAGACATCGCCGAGGACCTCGATGGCAATATTTGGCTCGCTCACACCAATGGCATCCACAAGATAAAAGGAGAAGAGGTGACCCACTTTGGGCAAGCAGACGGACTACTCAGCGAGGATACTTGGTGCATAGTTTCTGACACTCAGAAAACAATTTGGATTGGCACCTTTGATGGACTTTTCAAATTTGATGGCAAGGAGTTCACTTTGATCCCCTTACCCGAAGGCCAAAAGAATTCATCGCTGGCCATTTCCGGAAAGCATATGATCGTTGATTTGCTTGTTGACTTTGAAAACCAACTTTGGATCAGCAGCACCGCCGGATTATTCCGCTACAACGGACAAGAATTAGAAGATATATCGGCCAGTCTAATGATCCCCAAGCAGTTTGTGAGCACTCTTTATGAAGATCCTCAAGGGGTTCTGTGGGCAGGCAGTAACCAAGGCCTTTTTCGTATTGAAAATGAAAAGGCCACGAACTTCACTGAAGGCGTTTTCCCAATGGATAAAGGTATTGGCGCGGTGGCGAGGGATGCCCAAGGACGCCTGTGGATGGTGGTCAATCAACACCAATGGGTGACCTATGATGGGGAGCGATTTAATTCTATTGCCAAAGACAGCCTCGGCTCAAAGCCTGTGGTATTTCAATGGTATTTAGACCAATCGATGAGGTGGTGGATGGTGGGTTATGGAGGAGCTTTCCGAATGGAAGAATCTGGGCATTTACAGCCGGTAACGAAAACAGGGCCTTGGTAGCATAATGTAGAAATGCAAGGTTTTGTCTTTACAAACCAAACGCAGTTCTTGTGGAGGCCTTCATCAAGTCAAATCAACAAGATGAATTACTTCTTTCCTGTGTTTTCAATTTAAGAAAAGCAAAGTATTCGCTTGATAGCCCTTACCATTCCATCTCATACTCTCCCGTTCAATTCCTCATTAATATTCATTGCTCCTTTATACTGTAAGCTTTTCCCTTCCTCTTCATTTTTCTTCACCTTCTTTCTGGCTGCCCAAAGCCTCCCCTACCTTTGTTTGAATGAAAGCACGAACGCTGCTCCTCGATAACTTCGATAGCTTCACCTACAACTTGTACCACCATCTCCGTTATTTGGGTGAAGAAGTGCAGGTGGTGCGAAACAATTCTACTGATTGGAAGCATTTTAGGGGAAGCCATGTGGTGCTCTCACCGGGTCCGGGCTTGCCTAATCAATCTGGCTACCTCATGGAATGCCTGCAATACTTTCATGGTCAACTTCCCATCTTAGGAGTTTGTCTGGGCCATCAGGCCATCGCCATGCTCAAAGGTCAGCTGCTTTACAATCTTCCTTCGGTGCGGCATGGACAACAACTCAGCGTTTCCGTATTGCAATCAGATCATTTATTCAAAGGAGTTCCCACGCAATTTGAAGCCGGATTTTATCATTCCTGGGCGGTGCAAATGAATACGCCTTCCTCCTCCATTACCGCTGTTGATCAAGAAGGGGTAGTCATGGCCCTTGAATACCCAGAAGAGCATTTATACGGCGTTCAGTTTCATCCTGAAAGCATTATGTGCCCTGCCGGAATGTCCATCCTTCAAAACTTCCTCTCGCTTACTTAAGCGTTTCTAGCACCTTCAGCAAAAATTGCCACACCCTTTCAGCTGCCGGAATATGAGCGCATTCATCCGGACTGTGCGCATTGCGGATGGTGGGGCCAAAGGAGATCATCTCGGCCATTGGCATGGCCTTGCCAATTAATCCGCATTCCAGTCCAGCATGGCACGCCAATACCTTGGGTTCTCTTTGAAAAACTTCGCGGTGCAGTTGGGCAATATGGGCTACCAGATGGCTGTGTGGATCAGGTGTCCAACCGGGGTAACTGCCCTCTCTGCGCACCATGGCACCCAACATTTCAAAAGGCGCTGCTACTACTTCAGACACGTCCATCTTGGCTGACTCTCTGCTGCTTCTTTGGAGGCTCTGTACATTGAGTACGCCATCTTTTAAGACAATTCGCGCCAAGTTGGACGAAGTTTCAACCAGATCATCTACTTCCGGACTCATTCTAAAAATGCCGTTGAAGCAACTCTCCACCGCCAAGATCAATCGCCTTTGTCCTATGGCTTCCAGTACCATTTGCGGCATGCTCACTTCGGAAAGCTTTACGATCAAATTGGGATCAGTTGCGGCGTATTCTTGCTGAAACGTGTTTTCCCAATTGGCCACAAGACCCATTAATGCCTCAAGGTCAGCAGGTGCTAGGGTAATGATTGCACTGGCCTCGCGCGGAATGGCATTGCGCAAACCTCCCCCATCTACCTCGGCCAAGCTAAAGGCCAATTGATTTTGTAACTGATTCAAAAGACGAAACAAGAGTTTGTTGGCATTGGCCCTACCTGTGTGGATATCGGTTCCGCTATGTCCGCCAAACAAACCCTTCACACTGATGTTCATCGCCTTGTGCCCGTCTTGAGAAGATACCACCTCCAAATGATGATCAATGAGGGTGTCTATCCCACCGGCACAGCCAATGGTAATTTCATCTTCTTCCTCGGTATCGAGATTGAGTAAATACTTGGCTTTCAACCAGCCAGGCTGCAAACCTTTGGCTCCGGTCATTCCGGTTTCTTCGTCAATGGTAAACAAGGCTTCCAATGCAGGGTGCTGCAAATCATCTGCGTCAAGAATGGCCAAAATTGCGGCCACGCCCAATCCATTATCCGCCCCCAAAGTGGTGCCCTTCGCGCGCAACCACTCCCCATCTACAAACATCTCAATTCCCTGTTTATCAAAATCAAAAGGCACATCCGCATTCTTTTGATGCACCATATCAAGATGTCCTTGAAGCGCTATCACCGGACGATCTTCCCATCCTTGGCTGGCCGGTTTGCGAATGAGAATATTCCCCACAGCATCCTCCTCCCAATCCAAAGCGCGTTCTTGAGCAAAGGCAATGATGTGTTGGCGTATCGCCTCCTCTTTCTTAGAGGCACGCGGAACCGCATTGAGCGCCAAGAAGAACTTCCAGTACGGACTGTTGGGGAGCGATTGAAGCAGCATTTCCAGTTTTTTTTTCGAGCCCACAAGTTGGGTCCTTTGGTCCTTCTTTCCAAATGACTTCCATCATTTGAATGAACCATAGACCGTAGCTTATCGCTTATGCACATCTTTGTGTTATGCGCAAACTCCTCTTTTTCTTGGGTTGGTGATGGTCCTCCTTGATGGGTGCGCAGACGCTTCATTTGCCTACCACTTCTGGCGAACTTCAGCTCATTGGAAAGCATTCAGAATATCTCGAAGATCAGCAACACCATCGCACTTGGAAAGCCATTGAAAATGCCCCATTTGCGCCTGTACAAGAAGATATAGCCCTATTCAACCAAGCCTATTCAAGCTATTGGCTTCGATTTCAATATTCTACAAATCAAGCATTTGAGCACAGCTATTGGCTTGAGGTACGCAATCCCTTGCTCGATAGTCTTGATGTTTTCATCGTGCAAAACGGCCATCAATTGGCGGAGTTCCACACTGGAGACCATTGGCCCTTTGATTCTCGTCCGCTGCGGTACAACAGTTTTATTTTCCCCCTAAGTGCTGAAGCTAGCGGAACGGTAGAGGTCTACCTCCGCATTCGCTCCGTAGATCAAAAGTTGCTGCCGGTATTTGTGGGGTCAAGAGAAGCCTTTTATAGCGTTAAGGGCAATCAAGAACTCATTTTTGGGATGTACATCGGTTTGATGTTGGTGATGTTTCTCTACAACAGTTTCATCTACTTCACCACCCGAGACCGTTCTTATCTCTACTACATTGGTTACATACTGGCCTTGCTCATCACCCAAATGTTGTTAGAGGGCTTTGCTTACCGAAGGCTCTTTCCTGGCATTCCATGGATGCATGATTTTGGGGTGGTCAAATTGGCAGAGTTAGATCCGCTCGATGAGGAAGTAGCCCAGATGTTTCAAATGATTGAGAGCAGCGTAAACAGGCTTGATATCTTTATCCAAAGCATTATAGAATACTATCAGAATTAAAGAGATGTTCAAGAAGTAAGACCTATTGATTTTGAAGCCCTTATAAAAGATATCTTGGCCAATCTTCGGTATTACGATGGTTCTGAAACGGTACTCTTTAAGGTAGACGTTGCAGGAGCCCAAGGCTTTAAAGGGGATGAGTTTCGGCTGCGCATTATTCTGAGCAACCTTATTTCTAACGCCATTAAATACCGGCGATTGGAGTTGAATGAGCACCAAGTAGACATACGCGTTCAAGGCAGTGCCCAGCAAGTGACCATAGCAATAGAAGACAATGGTGTTGGCATTCTTCAAGAGCATATGCAAAACATCTTCAAGATGTTCTTCAGGGCAGACTCGTATAGAAGTGGCTCGGGAATCGGCCTATATATAGTGAAGGAGGCCCTTGAGCGCATCCAAGGTAGCATCAATGTAACTTCAAAAGTGAACGAAGGCACCTTGTTCGAAATCACCTTACCCTCCTTGGAATCTTGAAAAAATGATCAAACTGGTTTGGATGATCGATGACAGCGGCATTGATCTGTACTTGCAAAAAGCATTGATGCAAAAACAAGGCATTGATGCTGATTTTGACAGGTTTTACACCGTTCAAGAGGCTATGCTGGAGATGGTCTTCTCAAAAAACCACTCGAAGTAAAAGTGCTTCAGTCACAGTTGACCTTGAAAACCACTTCTTAGTCGTCTGACTTCATCCTAAACTCCAATTGGTCGTATTTGTCTTTAGCCATCTGCAAGCTGAAAGCAGAATCTGCCAAAAAAACCAGTCGATCATACTTGTCCCTCACCATGTATCGCTGCTTCAGCTTGCGAAAGTCTTCCAATTGGGCAGCGTCATGAGAAACAATCCAACAAGCTTTGTAAGCTGAGTAAGGTTCATAGCTGCACTTCGCATTGTATTCATGCTCTAAGCGGTACTGAATAACTTCATATTGCAGAGCGCCTACTGTTCCAATGATTTTCCGGCCGTTGGTTTCAAGTGTAAAAAGCTGCGCCACCCCTTCGTCCATCAGCTGGTCAATTCCCTTGGCCAACTGTTTGGCCTTCATGGGGTCGTCATTGTTGATGAACCGAAAATGTTCAGGACTAAAGCTCGGAATTCCCTTAAAGTGAAGCTTTTCTCCTCCGGTTAGGCTATCGCCAATTCTGAAATTACCAGTATCGTGCAAGCCCACTATGTCGCCTGGGAAGGCCTCGTCTAAGATTGACTTTCGCGAAGCCATGAAGGCGGTTGGACTGGAGAATTTCAGGTCTTTGCCCAAGCGCACATGCTGATAGGCCTTATTGCGTTCAAAAACTCCAGAAACCACTTTCACAAAGGCCAGTCGATCGCGGTGCTTGGGGTCCATATTCGCGTGAATCTTGAATACAAATCCGCTAAAATTCTTTTCTTCCGGAAGTACCAGCCGTTCCTCGGCCTTTTTTGGCTGGGGATGCGGAGCAATGCGAACAAAAACATCTAAGAGTTCTTTCACTCCAAAGTTGTTGAGGGCACTTCCAAAAAATACCGGAGACTGTTCACCGCGCTGGTAGGCGGCTTCATCAAATGGTGGATATACGCCTGAGATGAGCTCTACCTCTTCTTGTAAACGCTCGGTGGCTCTTGCACCTATCATTCCCGGAATACGAGGATCTTCCAATCCTTTGATTTCCACAGAATCTCCAATCTTTTATTTAAACTACTCCATAAAAAAACAAAAGCTATTGTCTCTCAAATTGTACACCCCTTGAAAGTCTTGGCCAATGCCAATGGGCCAGCTCATTGGAGTGACGTGTAAGCCAAGCTTCTGCTCTACTTCATCTAGCAGGTCGAAAGCATCACGCCCTTCACGGTCGAGTTTATTGATAAATACGATCAGCGGGATGTTTCGCATCCTACTGACCTCCACCAATTTCTCTGTTTGTGATTCCACGCCCTTGGCTACATCAATCACCACAATGGCTGAGTCTACCGCCGTGAGCGTTCGGTAAGTATCTTCTGCAAAATCTTGGTGACCAGGAGTATCGAGAATGTTGATTTTACAATTGGCATATTCGAATCCCATTACAGATGTAGATACCGAAATCCCCCTTTGTTTCTCAATTTCCATGAAATCTGAGGTGGCGGTGCGTTTGATCTTATTCGATTTTACGGCGCCCGCTTCTTGAATGGCCCCACCAAATAGCAGCAGCTTTTCGGTAAGGGTGGTTTTCCCCGCATCGGGGTGAGAAATAATACCAAAGGTTCGGCGCCTTCGAATTTCTTTCGCAAGTGACATAGGAGAAACAATGAGCGGGCAAAAATAGATAGATAATAGGCCTGCAATTCGAACAAGCTGTTTTGTTTAACTGTTTACTATATTCGCTTAAACATTTAGTAAGTGGAAGTTCAATACAGCATTAGTGACCTAGAGCGCTTAAGCGGTGTGAAGGCACATACTTTAAGAGTATGGGAGAGTCGCTATGGACTCATTGTGCCCCAGCGAACAGACACCAATATACGCTTCTACTCAGATCACGACCTGAAGAAGATCATGAATGTGGCCTTCTTAGTAAATAGTGGATTGCGAATCAGCAAAGTAGCCTCTATGAGCGAAGGCGAACAACGCAGCCTGGTACTCGATAAATCGAATGGAGGCCACAATCATGCCGGCACATTAACTGCGCTCAAAGTGGCCATGATTGAGTTTGACCAAGATACATTTGAGCGGGTACTCAATCGTTGCATGCTGAACCTAGGGGCCGAGGAAGCATTCAATACGGTTCTGGCTGATTTTATCAGGCATCTGGGCATTTTATGGCAAACCAACGCCATCAATGTGGCCCATGAACACTTCGTTACCGGACTGGTCAAACAGAAGTTATTCTCATTGATCGACCAACTCACAGTGGCTCCTAAGCCAGATGCTAAGAATCATTTACTATTCCTCCCTTCCGGTGAATTGCACGAATTGGGACTGCTGTATTTGCACTTTGTTCTGAGAAAGAATGGGCAGCGCAGCTTGTATCTCGGACAAGATGTGCCCTTGGAGTTCGTGAAGGAAGCCAGCGACCGCTGCCATCCCGATGTAATTGTAAGCATCTTCACCACCAATCCACATCGAGACGACATCGAAAACTATCTGCACCAACTGGGCACCAGTCATCCCGGACGAAAACTTCAGTTTTGGTTGGCAGGATACCCGCTTCGCTCTTTCCAGGGAAAGATGAAAGACCAACGCATTCAGCATTTTGGCACCATGGAAGAACTGCGCAATCTCATCATCCACACCTATAACCAGCAAAAACAGCCAACCCCCTGACCCCTTTCTGCGTATGTTTAATAAATGGAGGTTAAAAGATCAACAAAATGTTTGCACATCTAAAACCTTCGTTTAACTTTGAAACGGAGAAAGCTCAACAAAAAAGCCCATGTCTACCATCGAATTCAACAAACTGATTGTATCGCATCAGAACTTTCTAACTCAACTCGCCATGAAGTTGACCAAGAGTGTAGATGATGCAGAGGATCTGATGCAGGACACCCTTTTTAAGGCCCTGAAGAACAAAGACAAGTACCAAGAAGGTACCAATTTAAAAGGTTGGCTCTACACCATCATGAAGAATACCTTCATCAATAATTACCGCAAGCGGAAAGTGCAAAACACCTTTATTGATGAAACAGACAACAAGTACTTTATCAACAGTCGCGAGGCCGAAAAAGACGCCCGCACGGATGCCCGCGTTGACCATGAATATCTCATGCGCCAAATAGAGTCGGTTGACAAGCATTATGTAGATACCTTTATGATGCATTACAACGGCTACAAATACGAGGAAATCGCAGAGATTTTGGGCATTCCTCTAGGTACCGTAAAAAGTCGCATCTTCTTGGCACGCAAGAAGATGATGGAAAAATTGATGGATTACCGCATCTGACCCCCAACCCTATGTCAAACGCTTCTACTCGACCTAAAGCCTGCGTAATTGGTGCCGGATTTGCCGGTTTGTCTGCCGCAACGCATCTGGCACGCAAGGGCTTTGAGGTATGTATTGTAGAGAAAAATGACCAAGCCGGAGGACGAGCTAGAAAGTTTGACGTAGAGGGGTTTGTCTTCGATATGGGCCCGTCGTGGTATTGGATGCCCGACGTATTTGATCGGTACTTTTCTCTGTTTGGCTATCGCACAGAGGAATTGTATGACCTGCACCGCTTAGATCCTTCTTACCGGGTATTTTTTGAAAATAACGAGGCTGTTGATGTTCCCGCAGATGCCGAAGCACTTTACGCCCTTTTTGAATCAAAAGAAAGTGGCAGCGCGCCAAAACTCAAGAAGTTCTTAGAAGAAAGTGCCTACAAATACCAAGTGGGTATGCAAGATTTGGTATTTAAACCAGGCAGGTCACTGCTGGAGTTTGCAGACACCCGCGTGCTTGGCGGTCTAATGCGTATGCAGCTGCTTTCTT
>CAZDPF010000013.1:12398-15267 GCA_964507215.1 uncultured Chryseobacterium sp.
GAGTTTGCAGACACCCGCGTGCTTGGCGGTCTAATGCGTATGCAGCTGCTTTCTTCTATGAGCAACTACGTTCGCAAGTATTTTTCCAATAGTCAGCTCATCCGTATTCTCGAGTTTCCCGTGCTCTTCTTAGGCGCTACACCAAAGGATACACCCGCCCTTTACAGCCTGATGAATTATGCTGACCTCTCCTTAGGTACTTGGTACCCGATGGGAGGAATGCACCGAATAGTAGAGGCTATGGTGCGCGTTGCCGAAGAGAATGGCGTGCGTATACACCTGAACCAAGAGGTAAAAGGGTTTGAATACCATGCTGATGGAAAAATTGCTGCCGTTCTCACAGATCAAAGCCGATTTGAAACCGATGTGGTCATCGGCGGGGCAGACTATGAACACATCGACCAGCAATTGCTGCCGGTTGAAAAGAGAAACTACTCGAAGAAGTATTGGGATAGCCGGAAAATGGCGCCTTCCTCTCTACTCTTTTATTTGGGAGTGAATAAACGCATTCCCAATCTGTTGCATCACAATCTCTTTTTTGACGAAGACTTTGGTTTGCACGCCACCGAAATCTATGATGATCCAAAATGGCCAAGCAAACCTTTGTTCTATGTTTCCTGTCCGTCTAAAACAGATTCCTCTGTAGCCCCTGAAGGAAGTGAAAACCTCTTTTTGCTGGTACCTGTAGCACCAGGTTTGACAGATGATGAAGCCACGCGTGAGAAATATTACCACCTGATTATGGACCGATTAGAGGCCAGAACAGGAACTGATATTCGCTCGCATGTAGTGTACAAGCGCAGCTATGCGCACAGAGACTTTATTGAAGATTATCATGCTTTTAAAGGCAATGCCTATGGATTGGCTAATACTCTTGGGCAAACCGCTGTACTCAAGCCCTCTTTGAAAAGCAAACGCATTAGTAACCTGTACTTTACAGGCCAACTTACCACTCCTGGACCCGGTGTTCCACCCTCGCTAATATCTGGCGAGGTAGTAAGTGGCGAAGTAGCAAAGGATCTTAAAATTTCAATGGCATGATGGAATTGTTTCACCGCGTAGCCTTCCGCACCTCGAGAATGGTTACCCGTTCTTACAGCACTTCATTTTCGCTGGGCATTTATTGCCTTGATCGCAAAATGCACGATCCGATTTATGGCATCTATGGCTTTGTGCGTTTTGCCGATGAAATTGTAGATACTTTCCATCAATACAACAAGCGTGATCTTCTCAATAGCTTCCGCCAAGACACTTGGAAAGCCATAGAAGACGGCATCAGTCTCAATCCCATCTTGCACTCCTTTCAACAGGTGGTGAACGACTATTGCATTGAACCAGAGCTCATTGAAACTTTCTTGAAGAGCATGGAGATGGATCTCAACAAGACGAAGTACCGCGATGCTGAGATCGAACAATACATCTTGGGCTCTGCTGAAGTGGTTGGATTGATGTGCTTGCGCGTGTTCACCAATGGCAATGAAGCAGAGTACCAAAAACTCAAGGCTCCGGCCATGGCTTTAGGTTCGGCTTTCCAAAAAATCAACTTCTTGCGTGATCTCGAAGCCGATTACCGCCAATTGGGACGCACCTATTTCCCAGGGGTGGATATGACAGAGTTCAATGACACGGTGAAAAAGCAATTGGAAGACGATATCGAAATTGACTTTCATTACGGATTTGAAGGCATCAAGGCGCTTCCGAAAGGCGCTCGGTTTGGCGTATACATAGCTTATGTGTACTACTATGCCCTCTTACAGAAAATTAAAAACACGCCAGCACAAGCTTTGCTGCAAGAACGCGTGAGAATTCCCAACCAAAAGAAATATTCGCTGTTGTTGAGCTCCTATGTTCGACACAGCCTCAACCTCTTGTAAACCATGGAATACGTTATCCTGGTCGATGAACGCGATCGAGCGCTCGGACTGATGGAGAAGTTAGAAGCCCACCGCCAAGGCGTGCTGCATCGGGCCATTTCCGTTCTCATCTTCAATGACCGCCAAGAATTGCTCTTGCAAAGAAGAGCCCTCGGCAAATACCACAGTCCAGGCTTGTGGACCAACAGCTGCTGTTCGCATCCGCGAGATGGAGAAGCTACCCTGGAAGCAGGCACCCGACGTTTGAAAGAAGAAATGGGTATTTCTGCCTCCTTAGAACCCCTCTTTCATTTCACCTATCGGGCTGAATTTGACAATGGACTGATTGAACATGAGCTTGATCATGTTCTGGTCGGAAGATCCAATCAACTGCCCCAGTTGAACCACGAGGAAGCCATCGATTTCGAATACCTCTCTCTGGAGGCCATTCGAAAGGAAATTGCAAGTAAACCCGAGCAGTTTACCCCTTGGTTCCGCATTTTAATGGAAGAGCATTTTGAACCCCTGAACCGCTATGCATGCGCGTTACAGTAAGCAGACATGCCCATTTCAACGCAGCGCACAGGCTGCACAACCCCGATTGGAGCAGTAGCGAAAACCAAACGGTTTTTGGCAAATGCAACAATCCGAGATACCACGGACACAATTACGAACTCATTGTACATGTGACCGGAGAGGTAGACCCAAAAACTGGATATGTAGTGGATATGAAATGGCTTTCTGACCTCATTAAAGAGGAAATAGAAGAGCGCTTTGACCACAAAAACCTCAATGAAGAAACAGAAGAATTTGCTGAACTCAATCCTACCGCCGAGCATATTGCCGTAGTGATCTGGAGAATTCTTCGCGAACAAATAGAACCTGCCCACCATCTGAAAATTACATTGTATGAAACTCCGAGAAACTTCGTTAGCTACGAAGGTCAATAAGACCAACGGCAAGCAGATTGCTGATTTAGAGAACTTGGCTGAACAGTTTGAATGGATGGGCGACCA
>CAZDPF010000013.1:15367-23829 GCA_964507215.1 uncultured Chryseobacterium sp.
ATGTGGCTTACTTCTCCAATGGCTATGTCATTGGCTTGAGCAAAATGAACCGCATTGTACGCTATTTCGCCAAAAGACCACAAGTACAAGAACGCCTCACCGAACAAATAGCCGCTGAGCTAAAAGAAGCCTTGCGCACAGATGATGTAGCTGTATTGGTAGATGCTGAGCACTTCTGTGTGAAGACTCGGGGAATTGAAGACGATGGAAGCAGCACCGTTACTGCCCATTATTCAGGGAAGTTTCAAGATGCCGCTATCAAAAACGAATTTTTAAAACACGTTTACGGATCATGAGCAGAACCTACGTTATCATAGGGGGAAACTCAGGAATTGGAAGGGCTTTTGTACAACGCGAGGCCCAAAGAGGAAATCAGGTGATTGCTTATGCCCGAAATGCAGCAGATACTGGTGACATCCCCAATGTGGAGTACCACAATTATAATGCAACCGACTTTAGTAGTAAAGTAACGCTACCCGAGGCCATTGACGGCTTGATGTATATGCCGGGTACCATTCAACTGAAGCCATTTCACAGACTCAGTATTGAAAGTTTCAAAGAAGAGATGGAGATCAATCTCTTTGGTGCCATTCATATTATTCAACAAGCGTTGCCTGCTTTGAAAAAAGGGCAACATCCCGGTGTGGTGCTTTTTAGCACAGTGGCTGTTCAAACCGGCATGCCTTTTCATTCTGGAATTGCAGCTGCCAAAGGAGCAATAGAGGGCTTAGTTCGCTCATTGGCCGCAGAATATGCGCCAGCCATTCGATTCAATGCCATTGCGCCTTCTCTTACAGATACCCAGTTGGCCCAGCCGCTGCTGAACAATGAGAAAAAACGCGAAAGCTCTGCCTTGCGGCACCCACTCAAGCGCATTGGTCAACCAGAGGAATTGGCCGCAGCGGCTTCGTTCTTATTGTCAGAAGAGGCCGCTTGGATCACCGGACAAGTACTGGGAGTTGACGGTGGAATGTCTAATCTTCGTCCCCTTTGAGGAACGGCTTGCATTTCACCCAAAGTAGCCTGAGCAAGCTCCCCAGAGAAGAGCGCCGAACCCTGATTAATAGATTGAGCGGGAGTCGCTTGGCCTGGTTGATGGGTACACAGAACGAAGAGGGAACGCCCAATCTCGCGCTGTTCAGCCAAGTGCTTCATATCAGTGCTGCTCCAGCTCGTTTGGGTGTTCTCTTCAGGCCCGAGGGTGCTGAACGCCATAGCCTGAACAACCTACTCACCACCAACCTCTTGAGCTTGAATGCCATGCCCTTGGGCTTTGTGGAGGAAATACATTGTACTTCGGCCAATTTTCCACGCACAGTAAGTGAGTTCGAAGCTTGTGGATTGAAAGCCACTTACAGAGAAGGAGTTTCTGTGCCTTTGGTAGAAGAAGCTTGGATTCAACTATTGCTAGAGCCAGAAGAACAGTTGGAAGTAAAAAGCAGCGGTGGACTGCTATTGGTAGCCCGGGTGTTGGACCTCTGGATGGATGAACGCGCCCTCGATACCCGTGGACAACCACAACCTGACGGACTGCAACATGTTTGCGGACTAGACCTTTATTCGCTTTCAGAATCTATTCAATCTATGCCTTATGCCCGTCCCTAAAACCGTTCAATCGGCGGATGGCATTTCGCTTTTTTGGTTCCGGCGCGATTTGCGCTTAGAGGATAATCATGCCTTGTTTCAAGCACTTCAGAGTGATTACCCAGTAGTGGCTATTTTCATTTTCGATCGAAATATTCTCGATCAACTCGAAGACAGAGACGATGCCCGCGTGACTTTCATCCACCAAGAACTACACGCTATTGATGCTGAGCTACGCAAGTTTGGCAGCAGCTTGCATACCTTTTACGGAGACCCCATAGAAGTGCATCAACAATTATTGGATCAATGGCCAATTCAACATTTGTATGCCAACAGAGACTATGAGCCATATGCCCAAGCGCGTGATAAAAAGGTGCACGCCCTCTATGAGGCAAAGGGCAAGCGATTTTATGGCTGTAAAGACCACGTAGTTTTTGAGAAATCAGAAGTGGTGAAGGGCGACGGCAAGCCGTACACTGTTTTCACTCCTTATATGAAACGGTGG
The DNA here is from genome assembly GCA_964507215.1 of uncultured Chryseobacterium sp. Classification (GTDB taxonomy): domain Bacteria; phylum Bacteroidota; class Bacteroidia; order Flavobacteriales; family Schleiferiaceae; genus RFXV01. The sequence goes on from CAZDPF010000013.1 coordinate 17,457, forward strand.
AAAGCCCTATTGGCCGATCAGCCCCTCCCCTATTTTCCGAGTGCATTGCACCAAGATCAGTGGTTGAAGCAATTGGAGGGGCAAGTGATTCCACTGGAAGCCATGCACTTTACGCCTAGCACCTTAGAATTTCCAGCGCGCGATGTTAAAACCGATGTGTTACATCACTATGCCGAACAGCGCGATATTCCTTCTGTCAACGGCACCAGCAGGCTGAGCATGCACCTTCGTTTTGGTACAGTGAGCATCCGGAAAGTGGCCCAACTTGGCTTAGCGCATAGCGAAAAATGGTTGAATGAATTGATTTGGAGAGACTTTTACCAAATGATTTTGTTTCATTTTCCTCATTCGGTTGAGCGCGCTTTCAAACCCGCTTATGACCAAATTGAATGGGAGCGCAATGAAGTGCACTTTGCGGCCTGGTGCAATGGCCAAACTGGTTATCCTTTGGTAGATGCAGGAATGCGGGAGCTCAATGCCACAGGTTTTATGCACAACAGAGTGCGCATGGTTACGGCTAGTTTCCTAACCAAACATCTCTTAATTGATTGGCGCTGGGGCGAAAGATATTTTGCCAGAAAGCTGCTTGATTTTGATTTAGCCAGCAATGTGGGCGGATGGCAATGGGCGGCTTCTAGTGGCTGCGATGCTGCTCCTTATTTCCGGGTATTCAATCCGCAGCTGCAATTTGAAAAATTTGACCCTTTCAAGCGTTATGTGAAGAAATGGGTACCGGAATATGGAAGTACACGTTATCCCTCCCCCATAGTAGACCACAAGTGGGCACGTGAACGCGTACTTCAACGCTATGAAAAAGCCTTAAAGCCGTGAAAAAAGTCCTTCTCTTCTTAATGAGTCTAATCGCTATAAATATGAATGCACAAGGTGTTCAAGTGGGCAGTGCTATGCCAGCATTACAATTGATAGATCAACATGGTCAATTGCAAAATCTAAAAGACCTCACCTCTGGTCAGGTTGCAGTGGTCTATTTCTATCCAAAAGATGATACGCCTGGTTGCACAGCTGAAGCCTGTAGTTTCCGCGATCAATACAAAGATTTCCAAGATGCAGGAGCGGTAGTCATTGGTATTAGTGGGGATGGTGCGGCGTCTCACAAAAAATTTGCAGATAAATACCAGCTGCCCTTTACCCTTTTGTCCGATACGCAGAAGCTCGCACGAAAAGCCTTCAATGTACCAACCGATCTTTTGGGAATGATTCCCGGAAGAGTAACCTATGTATTTGACCGCCAGGGCATTTGCCGTGGAGTTTATCGCTCCCAAACCAAAACCAAACAACATGTTGATGAAGCCCTCAGCTTGATCAGAAGCTTGTAGGAAGCCATTTGTATATCAACTGAATTACACTACATTTGCAGCCCAAATTTGTGAACTGGGTTTAGGACCCTTCTAAAAACACTCATTATGCCGGTACGTATCCGACTCCAACGCCACGGCCGCAAAGGTCGTCCGATCTTCACCATCGTAGCTGCTGACAGCCGTGCGCGTCGCGATGGCCGTTTCATTGAAAAGATCGGTCAGTACAACCCGAACACCAACCCTGCTACCATCGATCTCGATTTTGACGCTGCTTTGCGTTGGTTGCAAAATGGTGCACAGCCCACTGATACTTGTCGTGCTATCCTCTCTTACAAAGGAGTTTTGATGAAGAAACACTTGTTGGACGGGGTGAGAAAAGGCGCACTTACTGAAGAGCAAGTAGAAGAGCGCTTCGACAAATGGATGAACGAGAAGTTGGGCAAGATTCAATCAAAGTCTGATGGCTTGGCCCAATCTGCTGCTGATCGTGAAAAAGCACGTCAAGAAGCTGAATTGGCTCGCGACAAAGCCCGTCAAGAAGCTTTGAGCGCTAAAACTGTCGAAACAGCTGCTGATTCAGAAGAAGCTGCTGCTGAAGTAAGCACTGAAGAAGCTGCTGCTGCTGAATAATCTTTTTTCAGAAAAAACTGATGATTCAATCCCGCCCTCGTGGCGGGATTTTCATTTGAGAGCGTATCTTGTCCGGCATGTCAAACAGCAGATCCTTAAAGCAATGGTTGGATGCCTATGGTGAAAGTCATCGCCACCCCACCAACAAATTAATCCATTGGATTTGCGTTCCATTGATTGCCTACAGCCTTATTGCACTCAGCACTTTGGTGCCCACCTTCCTTCCGGAAGAATATCTGCTCTTTACCAATCTAGGCCATCTGTTAGTAGCCGCCGCCTTCATTTTTTATTGGAGACTTTCCCCTCCTATGGCCATGGCCATGTTGTTGTTTGGATTGCTCTGTCTTTGGTTAGCTTCATGGGCAAAGCTCAGCCCGGTTCCTCTTTGGGAGAGCGCCTTGAGTATTTTTATTGCAGCTTGGCTTGGGCAGTTTTACGGACATAAACTGGAAGGCAAGAAACCCTCTTTCTTTGAGGATTTGCAGTTCCTGATGATTGGGCCTGCTTGGCTGATGGCCGATTTATTCCGAAAAATGGATTGGAAGTACTGAATCATGGTGGAGAAAATTCTACGCATACCCGAAGTGGATGTTAAGCGAGTAGTCATTACCGGTGGTCCTGGAACGGGTAAAACCAGTTTGATCACGGCACTTGAAAATGCAGGCTACCCAGTAAAACATGAGCAAGCCCGCATATTTATTGATAATACCAATAAAGGCCTGAGTAAATTAAGTCCATGGACAGACTTGCTAGCCTTTTCAGAACGCGTGATGAACGCGCGGCACGAAGATTATCAGCGCGCTCAGTTTGGCAGCTTCAACTTCTATGATCGCGGATTGCCTGATACTTTGGCCTATTTGCGAAGAGATGGCAAAAGCATTCCAGACGATTGGATCAGCTTAGTAACCTCCCATCGCTATGAGCGGGTGGTTTTTATAGCCCCACCTTGGCAGGAAATTTTTCACCAAGACAATGAGCGGATGGAGAATTATGAAGAATTGCTAAGCATTCATCAATACCTCATTGACACCTATGAGAATCTGGGCTATGAACTCAGAGAACTTCCGCGCATCCCAATTGAAGAACGCTTGCATTTTGTAATCAAGGAGTTGGCGTGAGCAAGGCGCGGGAAATCCTTCAGTCTGTCTGGGGATATCCTGATTTTAGACCCGGGCAAGAGGCTATTGTTGAGTCTGTACTGCAGGGAAAAGACACCCTGGCTCTACTGCCCACAGGCGCCGGAAAGTCTATTTGCTACCAAGTGCCTGCCCTTGCCCTCAACAAGCTGTGCCTGGTTATTTCACCACTGATTGCGTTAATGGCCGATCAACAACGAGAATTGGCTGAGCGGAATATTCGGGCGGAAGATATGAGTGGCAAGCAAACGGCTATTGATATCGATCGCATTCTCGACAATTGCAGATATGGATATGCCAAATTTCTCTTTTTATCGCCTGAACGACTTATCAATGAAGAGCTTCGCGAACGTTTGGCACAATTGCCCATCGGACTGATTGCTGTAGATGAGGCCCACTGTATTTCGCAATGGGGCTATAATTTTCGGCCGGCCTATTTGCGTATAGGCGAATTGCGGAAAGACCTTCCTCAAGTTCCTGTGCTGGCACTAACGGCTACCGCTACTGCCCGAGTTATTCTTGATATTCAAGAAAAGCTCCACTTTCGAGCAGCGCATTGTATTAGAAGAAGCTTTGTTCGACCCAATCTCGCCTACCAAGTTCGCTATACAGAAGATCCACTTGGTGATCTTGAGCAATTGCTCCACCAGAATTCCGGCACCTCCATTGTTTATGCGCCCAGCCGGCGATCTACAGAATGGCTAGCGCATGAACTCTCAGCCCTGGGTCATGCAGCCACGGCCTATCATGCCGGATTAGACGAACTCCTTCGCAAAGAGCGCCAAGCTGCTTGGATGAAGAATAAAGTTCGCATCATGGTAGCAACAACTGCTTTCGGCATGGGAATTAACAAACCCGATGTACGTCTGGTGGTGCATTGGCAAATGGCTGAAAACCTGGAGGGCTATTTTCAAGAAGCCGGAAGAGCCGGAAGAGATGGACAAGCAGCGCAATGTGTAGTGCTGGAAAAAGCCGGACGAACCGAAGAATGGTACCAAAACCGGAAGAAAGAATGGCCTGATGAACAGCAACTTAAACGGGTTTATGAGCTGCTGTGTCAACAGGCCCGCATTCCTGTAGGGGAAGGCGAAGAAATGGAGTATACATTTTTGTACTCCGAACTGCTTGAAGCTTGTTCGCTTTCTCCTAATGCATTGATTAAAAGCCTTGATCTTCTTCAACAGATGGAATTTATTTCCTATTCCCTGGATCAATATCAACCCACTCAATTTCACTTCTTATACCCGCCTGATGAAGTCTATCCACAATTGGGAAGGAGTGACGATTTGCTAGAAACCGCGCGCAGCTTAGGTCGCTCTTACAATGGCATTTTTCAGTTTGCTACACGAATTGACGAGTTCAAGCTCGCCCGATTTATGGAGATCGATCGCACAGAATTGCGGAAACGCCTTACGCGTTTGCACAGTTTGGGCATTGGCGAATACCAATCTGGCCAACACAGCTCCAAATTTCAACTTCTTCACCCGCGTTTAGAAGCCAAATATTTGAGAATTCATCGCGAATTCCTCCAACAAAGGAGAAAGCACTATATGCATCAAATCAAGGCTGTGCGGTACTTCATGAGTAACAATGATTTATGCAGAAGTGTAAAAGTGTTGCAATACTTAGGAGAACCCCATTTGCACAATTGTGGGCAATGCGACTTCTGTTTGCGTGAACAGCCTTTTCCCTCCAGGAGGGAAATTCAACAAGAACTGATACAGTTGGCTGAAAATGGCGTGCTGCCCAAGTTATGGCATTGGAATATTCCCTTTCACCTGCAAAGTGCTTATTGGGAAGAATGTCGATACCTCGTTGCCGAAGGTCGATTAACGCTCGCATAAGCATTTCGAGCCCCTCCTGCCTAATACCTTTGCCGCATGAAGGCATCTACCCTATCCTCTGGATTGCGCATCGTATTTCTCGGGACTCCTGCGTTCGCAGTGGCCAGCTTGAAAGCATTGCACGAATCACATCATGAGATCGTTGGCGTGGTTACTGCGCCAGATCGGCCGGCCGGAAGAGGAAGAAAACCCAGACCTTCTGCGGTCAAAGAATTTGCTGAAGCCCATCAGCTTCCAATCTTTCAGCCTGAAAAATTACGCGATGAGCATTTTCAGTCGTCTTTGCGTGCATTGAAAGCCGATCTCTTTGTAGTGGTAGCTTTCCGTATGATGCCCAAAGAATTGTGGTCAATGCCACCCATGGGCACCTTTAATTTACATGCGTCCCTATTGCCCGATTACCGTGGCGCCGCGCCCATTAACTGGTCTATTTGGAATGGTGATAGGGAGACAGGTCTCACCACCTTTTTTATCAATGAAGTAATTGATTCAGGCGAATGGTTGATGCAAAGACATTGTTTGATTACGCCTGAAGACAATGCCGGAAGTTTGCATGATAAACTCATGAACCTTGGAGCCTCCTTGGTAGTAGAAACCGCCAACGGATTAGAAAATGGCACACTTCAGCCACAAGCTCAAGACCTGAGTAGACCCATGCGACCTGCACCCAAAATCTTTACAGAAGATACTTGGCTAGATCCACAAGGCAGTGCAGAACAGCTTCACCAACAAGTGCGCGCTTTGAGCCCGTATCCCGGTGCGAAAATCCGCTTGAGCGATGCAGATGGAAAACAAGTTGAATGGAAAATTCTCCAAACGAGGGTGATAAAGTCTGTTTTTCAACACAAAAGAAAGGTCTTATTGATGGAAAAAAGGCTGATAATACCTTGCGCAGAAGGCGGTTTAGAGATCATTTCGCTGCAGCCGGAAGGCAAAAAACCCATGTTGAGTAAGGATTTTTTGAATGGATTCAAGCAGCAGCCTGATTTTGAGATTATTTCCAATTAATTGTAATTGTGACACTTAGCCATAAAATGCATTGGCTGCTGAATGGAAAATTGAACAAACACGCGGGTTTATCTCGATTTTCCTTGGTTGGCAAGTGTAGTCGGTTATATTTGTAGAAGTCAAGTGTTCAAGTACTAACCTAAACTCACTTTCAATGAACAAAGCCGACATTATTGATGCGATGGCTGAGGAGGCTGGAATCTCCAAGGCTCAAGCAAAGAAGGCGCTAGATTCCTTCACCAACAAGGTAGCCGACACGCTTGCTAAAGGTGGTCGTGTGTCATTGGTAGGATTTGGTTCTTTCTCCGTTTCACAGCGTTCAGCGCGTGAAGGTCGCAATCCGCAAACCGGAGCTACCATTCAGATTGCCGCAAAAAATGTTGCCCGCTTCAAGCCAGGTGCAGAATTGAACGACAAGCTGAAGTAAGAAACTTTT
>CAZDPF010000013.1:23929-27138 GCA_964507215.1 uncultured Chryseobacterium sp.
AGAGACGGCTTTCCCGTCTTACTTCTCACTCAAGCTGCTTATTTGAAAGCATTCAAGCCAGTTACATCCATTCCTGTTATCAGGAGATGAATATCATGGGTACCCTCATAGGTCACCACAGACTCGAGGTTCATCATGTGGCGCATAATGGGGAAGTCACCGGTGATTCCCATCCCGCCGAGCATTTGGCGCGCATCTCTTGCAATGGTCAATGCCATGTCAACATTGTTGCGCTTGGCCATAGAGATCTGTGCTGTGCTGGCCCTTCCTTCATTCTTCAATTGACCCAAGCGGAAGGTGAGCAATTGTGCCTTGGTGATTTCCGTAATCATCTCAGCCAATTTCTTCTGCTGCAATTGAAAACCTCCAATGGGTCTATCAAACTGCACGCGCTCTTTTGAATAGCGCAAAGCCGTGTCATAGCAATCCATAGCCGCGCCAATGGCTCCCCAAGCAATGCCATAACGCGCAGAATCTAAGCATCCAAGTGGAGCCCCTAGCCCACTCTTGTTGGGCAATAGATTTTCTTTGGGAACCTTTACATTGTCAAAGACCAATTCTCCAGTAGCACTGGCACGCAAGCTCCATTTGTTGTGAGTTTCAGGGGTGGTAAATCCTTCCATCCCACGCTCTACAATCAGTCCGTGAATTCTTCCTTCTTCATTCTTGGCCCATACCACAGCGATATCCGCAAATGGCGCGTTGGAAATCCACATCTTGGCTCCATTGAGCAGATAGTGATCTCCCATGTCTTTGTAGTGGGTAATCATACCGCCTGGATTGGATCCGAAGTTGGGCTCTGTCAGTCCGAAGCAGCCCATCATTTCGCCGCTGGCCAATTTGGGCAAGTATTTTCTGCGCTGTTCTTCTGAACCATAGGCGTAAATAGGGTACATCACCAAAGAGCTCTGTACAGAGCAGGTAGAACGAACCCCGCTATCGCCTCGTTCAATTTCTTGCATCATGATGCCATAAGAAATCTGGTCGAGGCCCGCCCCTCCATATTGCTCAGGGATATATGGTCCGAATGCCCCAACCTCTGCCAATCCATTGATCAATTGTGTAGGGAATTCAGCACGTTGGGCGTAGTCTTCAATAATCGGACTCACCTCTCTTTTCACCCAGCTACGCGTAGCTTCACGAACCATCTTGTGTTCATCACTGAGGAGTTCATCCATCAGGTAGTAATCGGGCGATTGAAAAAGATCGCTTGCCATGGGGGTACAATTTTGCGCAAAGGTAAGGTGTGACACGGGGATATAGCTCTGCTTGCTCAAGCCGTTCTACCTTTGTGTAATGGAAAAGCTACCGCACCATACTGACTGGGCTTTGGTGCTGATGATTCTTGTGGCGCTGCAGTTTGTGTATCTCCGATTGGTATTCCCTCGGAGATTTGATGCTCTTAGAAATTCCGTGACCAATTTGCGCCCGCTGCTGAGTTTTTATCGGCCAGGAAGAACCCACTTAGACCTTTTTATTCTTCTGAGAAACTTGGGTTTCTTAGGAACCGCCCCCCTCAGCCTATTGCTTTTTTTCCGACTGAGCAAAGGAGAAACCTTGATGGCCTCTGACTGGAAGCTCTATTTACTCTTGGTCGCGGGAATGGTTTTCATCATGCAAATGCAAAGACTGAGTTTACTTGGTGCCGGTTGGATCTTTCAATCTCTTGACGCAGTGCATGAGCAGCTATTTGCTAAATCGTTCATTTTAAGGTGGAGCGCATTGATTCTACTGCCATTAAACCTCCTCACTGTGTTTGGTCCATTGAACGGCTTTTTCATGGGCTATTTACTTGTTATTGTGTTGATTGCATGTTATTTATGGGCTGTTTTTCGATCATTGAACATCAAAAGCCTGAATGCCCCTTTACATCTCGGTTACCTTTTTTACTACATTTGCGCGCTGGAAATCCTACCCTGGTTGGTTGCTTTCAATCATTGGGATGACCTGCGAGGATGGAGTGCGTGGACCATCTAAAACCCCTTGATTTTGAAGGTAAAAACCATTCTGGTTTCTCAACCCGAGCCCAAGACGGACGTAGTTTCTCCTTACATGGAACTCGCCGAGAAATACAAGATCAAGATCGACTTCCGACCATTTATTCAAGTGGTTGGGGTGGATGTATCCGATTTCAGGAAAGATAAAGTCAATTTGGCAGAACATACTGCCGTGATCTTTACTTCCCGAAATGCGGTTGATCACTTCTTTCGGATGTGTGAGGAAATGCGCGTTACCATCAGCAATGATTTGAAGTATTTCTGCCAATCTGAAGCGGTTGCCTATTATTTGCAGAAATATGTGGTCTATCGCAAACGGAAGATTTACCACGGAAGCATCCATTTTAAAGAGTTGGTTCCCTTCCTCAAAAAACACAAAGACGAGAAGTTCTTATTGCCTTCAAGTGATGTGTTGAAACCCGATGTACCCGCCACACTCGATCAGGCCAAAATCAATTACTCTAGGGCTATTTTGTATCGTACCGTCTCTAGCGATCTCTCTGATTTGGCGGATGTATACTATGATATCCTCGTGTTTTTTAGTCCGGCAGGTATTAAGTCTTTGTTTGAGAACTTCCCAGAGTTCAAACAAAATGATACCCGTATTGCGGTTTTCGGTCCCACCACAAGCAAAGCGGCGGAAGAAGCGGGCTTGCGTATTGATATCAATGCACCCACCCAAGAGTTTCCAAGCATGACCATGGCCATTGAAGACTACGTCAAGAAGGTCAACAAAGGCAAATAATGAAGGGGGCTGATCCCAAAGGGCAGCTTGGGAGGCTCAAATCGCGCAAGCGTTTACAACAACTCTTTTCCATTAAACCGCTGTTCACCAAGAATGTGCGAGTGCACTTCTCCGCCACACCGGAAGAGGAATTGCAACTCGCCTACTCTGCTCCCAAGCGAAATTTTAAACGTGCAGTAGACCGCAATCGCATCAAACGTTTGCTTAGAGAAGCGGTGCGATTAGAACTGCCCTTGTGCGATGTACATCCAACAGGCTTCGGAATGTTCATCTATCAAGGAAAAGCGCTCCCACAATTACAAGAAGTGAGGCTTTCTGTTGCGCACTTATTGCGGAAGATGGCGACTGTTTCCAGTTCGCCAGACCAGGGGCCAAAACAAGGCGAAGAATAACACGCCCCAAGCTCTTTCCAACATTGATTCGGTGAGTAGCGACAAAACGCCAAAAGACCATAGCGTAAGCAGCAA
>CAZDPF010000014.1:0-4067 GCA_964507215.1 uncultured Chryseobacterium sp.
AGACACCACAAAGCGGAGGTTGGCTTTTGTGAGCTTGTCCAGGGCTCTTTGGTCGCCGGCCTTAATCTTCGGGGCCAGTTCCACCTCTTCCTCCGCAGTAATGAGTTCTACTTTGCCGATCTCCTGCAGGTATTTATCCAAAGAAGCTGTTTCTCGGTTGGTAACCTGCTTGGTGATCTTTAACTGCCTCATAGCTGCTTAGTCTGTTGGTACTTGAGTGGGTTTAACAAGTGGAGGGAAAAGGCTTTCACCCTTTCCCTTAATCTGTAATTTATTCGCCTTTTGCAGGGCGTTCAGGACGCGGAAGCAATACTTTTCTCGAAAGTTTTAGTTTTCCTCGATCGTCTACACCGATCAGCTTTACTTCGATTTCATCGCCTTCCTTCAGCGCATCTTCTACTTTTTCAAGCCTGCGCCATTCAATTTCACTGATGTGCAGCAAGCCGTCTTTGCCCCGTGCGATTTCTACAAACGCGCCAAAGGGCATGATGTTCTTCACGCGACCTTGGTACACTTGTCCTACTTCAGGTACAAAAACGATTTCTTTGATGGCTTGGATGGCCCGCTTCAGTGAATCGCCATTGCTGCTACTGATTTCCACAAGGCCTTCTTCACCTTCTTCTTCAATAGAAATGGTAGCGCCGGTATCAGCTTGAATGCCTTGAATGATTTTACCGCCAGGTCCGATAACCGCACCGATAAATTCTTTCGGTATGCGGAGGACTTCCATGCGAGGAGCATGTGGCTTGAGGTCAGCACGTGGGGCATCCATGGTCTTCAACATCTCTCCCAAGATGTGCAATCTGCCATCGCGGGCTTGCATCAAGGCCTTTTCCAAAATCTCGAAGCTGAGTCCGTCAATCTTGATGTCCATCTGACAAGCCGTAATGCCATCCTTGGTACCGGTCACTTTGAAATCCATATCGCCCAAGTGATCCTCATCGCCAAGAATGTCTGACAAAACCGCATACTTGCCGCTTTCATTGTCAGTAATCAAACCCATTGCGATGCCGCTCACAGGTTTAGATATCTTGATACCAGCATCCATTAAAGCCAAGGTTCCTGCGCAAACGGTAGCCATGGAAGAAGATCCATTGGACTCCAGAATATCAGAAACCACGCGAATTACGTAAGGATTTTCGGCTGGAATAACCCCTTCTAAGGCACGTTGCGCCAAGTTACCATGACCAATTTCTCTGCGACTGGTTCCGCGAATGGGGCGGGCTTCGCCGGTAGAGAACGGGGGGAAATTGTAGTGTAGGTAGAAGCGTTCAGCTCCTTGATAGGTAGCCATATCTATTCGATTTTCATCGAGGCTTGAACCAAGGGTAACTGTGGTCAAAGATTGGGTTTCACCGCGAGTAAAAACGGCAGAGCCGTGGGCGCCAGGCAGGTAGTCTACCTCGCACCAAATGGGACGAATTTCATTGGTTTTTCTACCATCGAGACGTACGCCTTCGTTCAAGATCATAGAACGCATGGCCTCGTATTCCACATCGCCGAAATAGCTACTGAAGAACATAGCTTTTTCAGCCAGTTCTTCTTCGGTCAAAGTAGCGGCAAACTCTTCACGCACAGCATGAAAAGCAGCAGAGCGCTCTTTCTTGCTCAAGCCGCTCTTGGCTACTTCGTAAATTTTGTCATAGGCAAACGCACGAATCTGCTCTCTCAGGGCTTCATCGTGGGTTTCGTGATTGTATTCGCGCTTGGCTTGTGCTTTGGCCACTTGTGCAGCCAAGTCAAGCTGCGCTTGCACTTGAATTTTAATGGCATCATGGGCTACACGAATGGCTTCTAACATCTCTTGTTCAGACACCTCGTCCATTTCGCCTTCCACCATCACGATGCTATCGGCAGTGCCGCCTACCATGAGGTCCATGTCTGCGTAATCTAACTGCTCCACCGTTGGATTGACCACATACTGTCCGTCAATACGAGCCACACGCACCTCAGACATCGGACCATTAAAGGGGATATCAGAAACCGCGATGGCTGCAGAGGCTGCGAGACCGGCCAATGAATCACCAAGGTTTTCATGATCGTAGGAGATCAAGTTGATGATCACTTGGGTTTCAGCATGATAGTCGCTAGGGAAGAGGGGACGGAGAACGCGGTCTACGAGACGCATCACCAAAATTTCCTCGTCGTAAGGACGGCCTTCGCGCTTGATGAAGCCACCAGGTACTCGACCTGTGGCAGCGAATTTCTCGCGATACTCTACCGTAAGGGGTAGGAAATCAATGCCTTCGCGAACATCGTAATTTGAAACTACAGTGGCCAGCAACATGGTGTCGCCCATGCGAACTACTACGGCACCTTGCGCCTGCCGCGCGAGTTTTCCGGTTTCTATGGTGATGGTTCGACCATCTTCTAGCCGGATCTCTTGGGTTATGGGTGTGGGAATCATTCTATTGTTTCTCGTATTTCGCCAAGTAGGGCGATATCGGTTGGTTTAACGCAAAAAAGGCAATGACCGTGCATTGCCTTTTTATGCTGTACATCCGAAGATTACTTACGGAGGTTGAGCTTCTCTAAAATCGCGCGATAACGCTCGATGTCATTCTCTTTCAGATATGCGAGGAGCTTCTTGCGTTTTCCCACCATGTTGACAAGCGCTCGTTCTGTGCTTGCATCTTTACGATTGCCGCGAAGGTGCTGGGTCAGGTGGTTAATTCGGTAGGTGAAAAGAGCGATTTGTCCTTCGGGTGAGCCGGTGTCAGTATCACTTTTGCCGTGCTCTTTGAAGATGTCGCGTTTCTTTTCCGCAGTCAGATACATACGGATGCTTTGTTATTTACTACTCAGTTCAAAATCAGGGGTGCAAAGCTAAGAAATTATTCGGCTTTTACAGCCTTTTCCTGATGGGGCTTTACACATTTTAAAAAGAAGGCGATGTTCTCTTTGAGTTTACTCCTTTCGCTGATCAGGTCCAAGAAGCCATGTTCAAGCACAAATTCAGCGGTTTGGAAGCCTTCAGGCAGTTCTTTGCCTATGGTTTCTTTTACCACTCTAGGTCCGGCAAAACCAATCAAAGCGCCGGGTTCTGCAATGTTGATGTCTCCCAACATGGCATAGCTCGCGGTCACGCCCCCTGTGGTAGGATCAGTGAGTACCGAAACATAGGGCAAACCAGCCTCTGCCAATAAGCCCAGTTGGGCGCTGGTTTTAGCCAATTGCATCAGGGAAAAAGCAGCTTCCATCATTCGAGCGCCCCCTGATTTAGAAATCATGATAAATGGGGTTTGATGCTGCAAAGCATGCTGAATACCTCGGCTGATTTTTTCACCCACCACAGACCCCATAGACCCGCCGATGAAGTTAAAATTCATGGCTCCTATGGTCACGGGCATGCCATCTAATTCTCCATAAGCGGTAGAAACGGCATCGTTCAAACCGCTTTTTTTAACGGCTGCAGCATAGCGTTCCGCATATTTTTTGGTGTCCACAAAGTTCAGTGGATCCTTGCTGCGCATCTTCACATCCAATTCTGTGTAACGGCCTTCATCAAAAAGAATGTGGAAATATTCCGCAGCATTCACTCGGTCGTGATGGCCACAATTTTGACAGACCCAAATATTTTGGGCATGCTCGTCGAGGCTTACGATGACCTTGCATTTCGGACACTTATGCCAAAGACCTTCAGGCGTTTCTTTTTTGTCTTTGGTATCGGTAGTTATGCCCTCTTTTTTACGCTTAAACCAAACCATAGGCGCTTCTTTTACAGAAAAAGGCCTGCGCAGGGCAGGCCTTTCGCTTTGTTCGTTGAGATTTTAAGCCACTGTTACGGAGTTGTCAAGATACACATCTTGAATGGCATTTAACAGGGCTACTCCTTCGTTCATGGGTTTTTGGAAGGCCTTACGACCAGAAATCAACCCTTGGCCTCCAGCGCGCTTGTTGATTACGGCTGTGCGAACGGCATCTTCTAAATCGCCGGCGCCTTTAGATTCTCCTCCTGAGTTAATCAAACCCGCACGACCCATGTAGTTATTGGCCACTTGATAACGGGCCAGATCAATGGGGTGATCGCTGCTCAATTGGGTGTACATTTTCTCATTGAGCTTGCC
>CAZDPF010000014.1:4167-26160 GCA_964507215.1 uncultured Chryseobacterium sp.
GATCAATGGGGTGATCGCTGCTCAATTGGGTGTACATTTTCTCATTGAGCTTGCCGTAGCTGCTGTCGCCACTGTTCAGCGCCTTGTATCCGCCATTGTTGGTGGGGAGCTTCTGCTTAATAATATCAGCCTGAATGGTAACGCCAAGGTGATTGGCTTGTCCGGTGAGGTCAGCAGAAGTATGGTAATCTTTACCTCCTACTTTGAAGGCATTATTCCGGGTGTAGCACCACAAAATGGTAGACATTCCCAGTTCATGGGCATATTCAAAAGCCTCAGAAACCTCAATGATCTGCCGGCTCGATTCTTCAGAACCGAAATAAATAGTAGCACCAACGGCTTTGGCTCCCATGTTCCATGCTTCTTCAATGCTACCGAACATGATTTGGTCAAAGGTATTTGGGTAGGTGAGGAGTTCATTGTGGTTGATCTTCACCACAAATGGAATCTTGTGGGCATACTTGCGGGCCACGCTGGCCAATACGCCATAGGTGCTGGCTACTGCATTGCAACCGCCTTCAATAGCGAGTTCAATGATCTTTTCGGGATCGAAATAAGCGGGGTTTGGGGCAAATGAAGCGCCCGCACTGTGCTCTATTCCCTGGTCTACGGGAAGAATGGAAAGATAACCGCTTCCTGCCAAACGGCCGTTGTTGTACAAATCGTGCAAACTATTGAGCACAGGGGTAGGTCTGTTGCTACCAATAAAAACGCGATCTACGAAATCCGGACCGGGGAGGTGCAACATCTCCTTGGGAATGGTGCGGCATTCATGTTGGAGGAGAAACTCAGCATCCTGCCCGAGTAGGGCTTCGATCTTGGATTGGCTCATTGTCGGTCGGATTTAAATTTTCGGTGACGAATATACGCTCTCGGCCGTTGCCTCCCTAGCACTTCAATCAGGCTTTGTTGCTCTTGCTGTGATCACCGAATCATCCACCGGCCAACGGCCTGTTTTTGACCGTCACTCAGTTGAAGCAAATACACCCCTGTTGGCAGCGAGAATCGCATTCCTTCAGTCTGCCAACGGCCTTCTTGTAAAAGTTGTCCTCTGAGATCGGTCAATCGATACCTGACGGGTGCATGAAATCCATCCAATGTAACTTGTACAAATCCGTCATCGGATGGATTGGGAAAGAGCATTAGTGGGGCAGAAGGAGCCGTCCAACTCCACTCTTCTTGACTGATATCAGGTACGGTTTCAAAGCGACCAATCAGATACTCCAGTCCACCACTTTCATTCCCCAAAATCATGTCTGGAATAGTGTCGCCATTCAGGTCTGCCAATGCGGGTACCAAAAAGTGCCCATGCCAAGTATTCGCATTCAATTCATTTAAACCAGGAATGAGGCTAAAGCGCATGTTTGGGCGCCATTTGCTTCGGCCAAGCAAAGGCAAGTTGCAGCCGTTAGACGATGGCGTATTGTTGTTGTCAACATCTCCAAAAGCATTGGAAGTAAAGCTTGTAAGGCTGCCTTTTACTTGAATGGCCGGATTGGGTGGATTTTTACTGAAACACACCTCTACAATGATGTTCTGGACGCCATCCCATTCAAAATTTTGATGCAATAAGATGCTGTTCCAGCCTTGAGTGACGGCAAAAGGAACAAAAGTGTTGTTGTAAACCTCCGTAAGACCGCCCACAAAATCTACCAAGCTGTCGTTGTTGGTCAATCCCATTCGGATGTACATATCATCATACATAATAGGATTGTTGCTTGTGGCAATCTCAAAGTGCAGGCGGTTGATCCAGCCTCTCCGCATTCCGGTGGCATAGAGCTCATCAGCGTGAATAAGGTATTGGTTGCGCCCTACGCGCTTGTTGGTACCAAATGGGGTTTGATTCACGCTGTTGCTCAGCAGGGCATCTTGACCAGCTTGACCGATCAATTCTGCTCCAACGCCAACGGCATTCTCCAAACTGTCATACTGCACAATACCTCGGTCAAAACTGCCTACAAACAATTGATCTTTTCCATTAATCTTCAGCATGGTAGGCGCTGAATACCCGCTATTGCCTCCAAATACGGTGCTCATCAACCGAATGCCTCCAAATGTTTCTGTTTCCAATTGGAAGTTCAGATTGGGGCCTGGACTCACTTGACGATAGTAATTCACATTGCCCAGTTTTTCTCCAATCAAAAGATCCAAGGCGCCATCCCCATCCACGTCGTAGAGAAATGGCGTTGCCCTTTGACCAACATCAATATTGTCTAAATTGGCTTCTGCCACAGTAAAGCTGCCATTGCTGTTTTGGTGGAGGTAATGCAACTCGCCATCCTCTGTGCCTACAATTAAATCGGCCAGGCTGTCGCCATCCAAATCACCAAATGTGAGATGCAGAAATCGTCCGAGTTGCAGACTGTTGAGTTGGGCGAAATTGGAATCGATGAGCTCAAAAGAGGGCTGCGTTGCTGTGCCATTATTGCGGAAGTAGTGCACTCCGCTGCGGTACACACCTGCTGAAAGAAACTTTCCACCGCTGCTTACGAAGAGGTCGTGCAATCCATCGCCATCGTAATCAAAAAGCACTGGTGAAGAGGCCTCCCCGAGTTCAATCATTTCATTTTGCAAGAAATTCTTGCGCTCCAATTGAAAGTTGGGATGGGCATCGGTTCCGATATTTCTGTAGAGCCATAAACTATTGGCATTTTCGCTCGGACCGATATTCGGACTTACGTACAGATCGCGCACCCCATCGGCGTCTAGGTCGTGGTAAAAAGCCGCCGGAAAAACAAAGAGATCAATTGGCACATCGTAATTCGGGAAATTGGTGTCTTGGCTGCTGATATATGCCACATCAGGCGTTCCGGTATTGTAGCCGGCCACGATATTGTTAAATGAAACATCACCAAAAAGCATGTCTTTGCTGCCATTGCCATCCAAGTCAAGCGCACAGAGGGTTGAGCCAGCATGCATTACTTTTCCATCGCGCACTACCAGTTCTTTTTTGCCTGAACCATCACAAGTATCAAGGAAGAGATTGTTGTTCAAGCTTCCTTCCAGTACCCCTCCCCAGCAATCTGTGCGCATAAAGAAATCGAGCCCACAAGGCTGGTTGTTTTGATGCAGTTGGATATTGGTTCCCAGCAAGGCAAAGGTGAGGACGTCAATAGCGCCATCGTTGTTCATGTCAACAATGGCCGGAATATCAGTGGCAATTACGCTGATGTTGGAAACTCCTCCCGTACCAAAGTCCGATTCAAGAAACTGCCGATTGCCCAGCGCCCAACTAAAGCGAAGCTGTCCGGGAGCACTAACATTTTCATAAACGCCTACGCCCGAAGTCACTTTGACAAACAAATCTTCTTTGCCATCGCAGTTGTAATCTGCCAAGATCATCCAATCTCTGAACGTAGGAAACGAATCTGCGTAGTTGGGAGCATAGTGATAATCAGGAGTGCCACTACTGGCCTCATCTATAAAGGGTAAGATGCGATTGCCACTCCGGTCAAAGAGCACCATGTCTTTTCTGCCGTCTTGATCGAGGTCTATCTGATTGACTTGAATGTAGTTGAGACCACCTGCCCAAGCGTGTTTTAACACTTGTCCGTTGAACTGCACGGGCAAATCATTGGATGGATCGAAGGCCAATTGCGTTTGCGCCCTTATGCCCGCAGGAACAAGTACAAGGAGGATCAGAAAAAGGAAGTGTCGCATAGTCAAATTTAAAACGGCAATTTCGGGAGAAGGTTGGCCAATGAGTGTGACCAAATGGACGTTGAGTAGGCCGTGCGGTTAAAATGCTGTTAAGTAGTTCATGGCCCAAAGGATGCGATTAATTTCGTGCGGATGGCAGTATCGCTGAGCAAATTCAATGTGCGTTGGTTGATGATTCTGGCGTCGGTGGCGCTTTTGGGTATCATCGGCTTGCAGGTGTATTGGCTGCGGCAATCTATTGTAGTCAAGGAAGAGCGATTTCGTGCAGAAGTAAGCTCGGCCCTCAATGACCTCACCCGGGTGCTGGAGAAGCAACGAGATGCAGCGTTTATTTATGAGAATTTCGATCTGCTCACCGATCCGAGTAACGCCTTGGTAGACATCGGCGGGAAACTGTATGAACGGCCAGACAGTGTGAGTCTTCGCACTTTTCACTCAGATATTTTAGGGCACCCCGGTGTTCCGGATGGCTTCGATAGTAAAGCGGGTGAAGGCATGGAAGTGGTCTCCAGTTTCAGTGAGCAAGGCGCTAATTTTTCGAGCCGAGGCAAAGTAGTTATCCGCACTTCCGTAACAGATGAAGGCGTTCGAATTTCTAGAAAAGTGTATCAGCTCGATTCGATGTTCCTCCAAATTATGAAGGAGGAATACTCAGGAGAACGCCCTCTTGAACAGCAAATCAACCGAAGCGAAATTGATTCCATTTTGCGTTTCACTTTGCATCGGCATGGCATTGAATTGCCCTATGTTTTTGGAATTTACGACGGAGAATGGCTGGAAGCCCTCACTGCTCAAGATTTCGATCCATCCAAAAGTCAGTATTCCACACATTTATTTCCCAATCACTTACGTCCAAATCAATCAAGTGTTCACCTGTATTTTCCCAACAGGCGTTCTTATCTGCTCCAATCGGTGTGGGGGAGCTTGGTCTTGGGCGGATTGTTCACGGCCATCATAGTGATCACCTTTGGAAGCAGTCTGCGCATCGCCCTCAAACAGAAGCGCTTATCTGAAATGAAAACGGATTTCATCAACAATATGACCCATGAATTCAAAACACCTATCGCCACCATTTCGCTGGCCTTAGATGCCATGGGCAATGAAAAAGTAAAACATGATCCGGAGCGTTTGAACCACTACCGGGATTTGATTCGTCAAGAGAACAAGCGCATGAATCAACAGGTAGAAGATGTGCTGCGTTTGGCCATGCTTGACCGACGTGAATTGGAGTTGGAATACGAGAAAGTGAATATGCACGAACTCTTAAACGAAGTGGTGCAACGCCTTGAATTACGTATCCAATCTAGAAATGGAAAAGTGATTAAACTATTTGATGCAGAGCGCTTTTGGGTTCGAATAGACCGCAGTCAAATGGAGGCCGTTATACAGAACCTGTTAGACAATGCGTTAAAGTATTCTCCGAATGAACCTGAAATTGTGGTGAAAACTTCCAACGCTGACCGAGATTTATACGTTTCCATTCAGGACCATGGCATGGGCATGACACCGGAAACCCAGAGATACATCTTCGATCGATTCTACCGATCGGAAACAGGCAATGTGCACAATATCAAAGGACATGGCCTGGGCCTCGCCTTTGTAAAAGGCGTATTGCTCATGCACAATTCTCGTATTCAAGTCAAAAGCTCCCCCGGACAAGGGAGCACTTTCACTTTTAATCTTTCTGCATATGACGGATAAAAAGGGCTATAAGCTGCTATTGGTAGAAGATGATCCCAACTTTGGAAGCATCCTCACAGATTATTTGCGCATGCACGATCATACTGTGCATTTGGCCAATAACGGCAAAGACGGACTGGAGCTTTGGAAAGCTTCTCAATATGATATGGCCATCTTAGATGTGATGATGCCTGAAATGGACGGCTTCACACTCGCAGGGCATATCAAAGAGCTCGATCCTACTTTTCCTTTTCTCTTTCTAACTGCCAAGGGTCTCAAAGAAGATATTTTAAGAGGATTTGAGCTTGGTGCCGACGATTATATCATCAAACCGTTTGATTCTGAGGTATTGTTGATGAAGATTCAAGCCGTAATGAATCGCATGGGGCATCAACAAGCAGTGGCCGAAGAATACAGCATCGGGCAATTTATTTTTCAACCGAAGCTGCGGATTCTTCGATCTCCGTCTGGCGATGAAAGAGTGCTTTCACCCAAAGAAGGCGAGCTGCTGACCATGTTGGCCATGTTTAAAAATGATTTGCTGAAGCGTTCAGAAGCACTCAAGCGAATTTGGAAAGACGACAATTATTTCACCGGCCGTAGTATGGATGTCTACATCGCCAAATTGCGCAAATATTTGCGCGAAGACACCGATGTGGAAATCATCAATGTACACTCCGAAGGCTTCCGATTGATTGATCGAAGCGCTGATTAAATCAGTCGGCTTTAGCTACTTTCGCGGCCCAAAGGCAAAGATCTTCTTGCCTTAGTTTTCTATGAAATACACCGCCTTTCTGAGGAAAGACTTGGCCGCAGGCTTGATGGTTTTCCTCGTGGCACTTCCGCTTTGCATGGGCATCGCAATGGCCAGCGGGGCTCCTTTGATGTCAGGCATAATCTCCGGTATAATAGGAGGAGTGGTAGTGGGCCTACTCAGCGGTTCATCTCTATCAGTCAGCGGACCCGCAGCCGGACTTACCGTAGTGGTTTTTCAGGCGGTTGCCCAACTTGGATGGGAAGCCGTTCTCTTGGCCACGGTAATGGCTGGCGTAATACAGTTGCTACTTGGCACTTTGCGCTCAGGTTTTATTGCCCATTACTTTCCGCTGGCGGTAGTGCATGGTATGCTGGCAGCTATCGGTATTTTATTGGTTTTGAAACAGCTTCCCTATTGGCTTGGTGTGAAGGGAAAGGCTTTTGGGGAAATGGAATTTTGGCAACACGACGGCGGAAATACCTTTAGTCAGATTGCCCACGCATTTGAGCAGTTTCATCCCGGGGCAGTGGTCATTGGCCTATTGAGTCTGCTGCTGCTCATCATCAGTGAGTGGAAGGCTTATAAACAGCATCCCTTTTTTGGGAAGGTTCCCATGGCGCTGCTCTTGGTAGTCTTAAGCGTTGGGGTCAACACCTTATTTGCCAAGTTTGATTCTCCACTTTTTCTCGATACCTCTTATCGGGTAAGCCTTCCCAATGGGCGTGAGGGAATTCAGTTTTTGAGTTGGGAAGCCTGGCCTGTACTAAAAGATGGCAGATTCTACCGTGTGGTTTTGTCTATAGCTCTGATTGCTAGCTTGGAAACACTGTTGAGTCTGGAAGCAGTAGACAAGATTGATCCGCTTAAAAGAAAAAGTCCGCATAATCAAGAACTCAAGGCGCAAGGTGTGGGCAATATATTGAGCGGCTTACTGGGCGGTTTGCCAATGACGGCAGTGATTGTGCGTAGTTCAGCCAATGTAACCGCAGGCGGTATGACCAAACTGGCGACTATTTTGCACGGACTATTTCTCGGTATCGCTGTTTTTCTTTTCCCCGATTTCCTGCAGCAGATTCCGTTGACTACCCTGGCAGCCATTCTAATTGTGGTAGGATTCAAGCTCACCGCCCCAAAACTTTATCGAAAACAATGGATTCTGGGTAAACCACAATTCCTGCCGTTTGTACTCACCATTATTGCCATTCTGTTTACTGATCTGTTGATGGGCGTGCTCATTGGCTTGTTCATCGGGGTGTATTTTGTTCTGCGCGAACACCATGAAAAGGCTTTGCGCATTTACAGAAGACCTGGTGAAGATGAACAAGAGGAGGTTCTGTTAGAACTCGGTGAACATATTTCATTTTTACATAAAGCTGAGCTCATTCAACTGCTCAACAACATCCCCATGCACAGCCATGTGGTGATTGATGGGGAGCGCACACGCTCTATTGATCATGATGTATTGATCTGGTTGGCAGAGTTCAAGCTAGAAGCCCGAGAAAAAAGAATTGACCTGCAATTCAAAGGACTGTCGCAGTTGCATCCGTAGCTTGTTCTTAACCCTTATACCATTTACCTTCGCGGCTTATTTAGAATCAGTACAAATAACATGAGCAACATCATGCAGCGCCTCAAGGAAGAAACCGCTCAGGCGCATCGGGAAACAGAGCAGTTTAGTCGCGGAGAAGAGATCATGAGCCGGCGCCTCAACAAAGCGGGCTACATCGATATTCTGCTGAAAAATTATCAGTTACATCAGCATTTTGAGCCGGCTTTGCTGGCAATGGAGGGCTTGAACAACCTGTTTGCCGGCCAACTTAAGGAACGCATGCGAACAGAGAGTTTGCAAGCTGATTTGCGAGCCATGAATGCTGAATACCAGTCTTTTGAAGGCGAACTTCCTCTGCCACAATCCATAGCCCAAGCCATGGGTTGTATGTATGTGCTGGAAGGTTCTACCCTTGGAGGAGCTGTTATTTTGAGGCAATTGCAACAGATTCCCGTGATCAATGAATTCGCCGCATTTTCTTTTTATGGTTTTTATGGGAAAGAACTCGGTAAGAAATGGCAGGAATTCGGTGGCATTCTAACTAACTTCGCTCAAGACGCAGCAAAAGAAGAAGAGGTGGTTGCTTTTGCCAAAACCACATTTGAGGCTGCCCGTGCAATCTTCAGCCAAACGATTGAAAGAGTCGAATCTTAAACAGCAATTTGGCCTGGTGATGGCGGTCTTCCTCGCCATCGCTGTGGTCATCTTCATCATTACCAATACTTTTCAGAGAAGTCTATCGCAAGATATTGAAAGGGCACTCGCACTGCAGGAGCTGCACCTCAAAACAGAAGAAGCCTGGCTCAAGGGAGAGGTAGATCTAGAAGTGCTTTTAGATGCTTTAACCTACCACCAAGAATCGAAAGGTTTCCGCTTCTTTGCCCAAGAAGAGAATGAGGGTAGAAAGGAAATAGAAAGCCTCAAACGCGAAATTCAAAAAATGCAACGCGGAGATGTTCCCCTTGAATGGGACCATATCAACGCGCAATGGCTGAGCGTAGTAAATATTTACGGCAGGCTCATTTTGGATCAAAGCCGATTGGCTGAGCGCTTTAACTACTATTTGCTCTCTTTCGGCCTCCTCATTTTCAGTGGATTCTGGGGATTTACTTACCGTCGTTCGCGCAAGCGCTTCGATAGCTATCAACGGGAGGTAGAAGAAAGCGATCTCAATTTGCGGGTGCTCAATGAAGAGCTGCAAGAACGAGAAGAGGAGCTAGAGCAATTACTTGAACAGCAGCATATTGCCAACCGCGATCTGGCCGTAAAGGAGGAAGAGCTTCGTTATGTGATGAACAGTTCTGATGCCATCATCTGGAACGTTGACCGCGAAAGATGCTTGCGCTATGGAAATGAACACTTCTATAAAGTAATTCAGCGTGAGCTCAACTGGAATATCCAGGCCGGTGACAGCATGGATGATCCGGCTTTGCCCAGAGGTTTTAGAGACAAATGGGCTCGAATTTATGACCATGCATTTCAAGGTAGCAATCTGGTTTTTCGTGATGAAGTGACTACCTCTCAAGGGCGTAGGGTCTATGACGTTCGGGTGAAAGGAATAGAAGAGCAAGGCGAACAGGTGGTCAATTTGGCTTGCTTTGTTAGAGACATCACCGATATTATTGAGCAAGAAGAGGTGTTGCATGAAGCATCTCAACGGCTCAAATTGGCCTTGGCCAATGCGGAACATAGCCTGTGGGATTGGAAGGTGCAGACCGATAATCTTGTGCATGATAAAACAGCTGCCCAGATGTTGGGCTTCCGCTTGCATGAAATTGATGGCACCGGAGGCACTTGGATAGATTATATACACCCAGGTGATTTAAATGAATTTGAAGGGGAGATGAATGCCTTACGCCAAGTAGATAGCAGTGGCGAGTGCAGGGCAGAGTACCGCGTTCGAAAACGTGATGGCCAATTCATTTGGGTGCAGTCAAGAGGCCGTATAGTAGACCGAGAAGATAGTGGATTGCCTATACGGGCAGTGGGCACTACTTGGGTCATTGATGAATCTAAGCAGCAGCAAGAAAGGCTGCGAATGTTGCTCAGGCGACAACGCGAACTCAACGATGAGCTCTTCAAAGCCAAGGAAGAAGCCATCAGGGCCGCTGCGGTAAAATCGGAATTCTTGGCCACTATGAGTCATGAAATTCGCACCCCGCTTAATGGGGTTATCGGCATGACCAGATTGCTTTTGCAGACCCAATTAGCGGAAGAACAAAGAGATTATGTGAACACCATCAGACTCAGTGGCGATGCATTGATGTCTGTGATCAATGACATCTTGGATTTCTCTAAAATAGAAGCCGGCAATCTCGAATTGGAAGAATTCCCTTTCAGTTTGGAAAGCTGTGTGGAAGAAGCCATTGAACTTTCTTCTTCGCCAGTGGCAGAGAAAGGACTGGGCTTACACTATTTCATTGACGAAGAGGTACCTGATCAGGTGGTTGGCGATATCACGCGCTTGCGGCAGGTGCTCATCAATCTATTGAGTAACTCCATTAAGTTCACTGAGAAAGGGGAAATAGTGGTCAAGGTTTCGGTGCTGAAAAAGCAGCATGACCGCATCACCCTACAGTTTTCTGTAAAAGATACCGGCATCGGAATAGCCAAAGAAAAGCAAGCCAAACTCTTCAATCCTTTTTCGCAGGTAGATGCCAGCACCACCCGGAGATATGGCGGTACCGGACTGGGTTTGGCTATCTGTTCGCGCTTGGTGCAATTCATGGGTGGAAGTATTCGGGTAGAAAGTGAATTGGGCAACGGAGCTGAGTTTCTCTTTTCAATACAAGTAAAGCCCCGCGATGGCAGTAGTCAGCAGAGAAGCAACAGAGAGTTGATGGGCCTTCAGGCGCTGGTAGTTGATGATTCAGATACCAATCTGCAAATTCTTGACAAACAATTGCAGCGTTGGGGAATGCGGGTAGAAACCGTAAAAGATCCGCAACTCATCCAAATGGATCGCCCGTGGTACTACGATGTGGTGCTGGTTGATTTCGAAATGCCCGGCCTTGAGGTATTGAGCTGGCCCAAAGAATCAAGCAACATCATCAAACCCCGGTTGTGATGCTGAGCTCTTCTTACCCCGATCGCTTGAGGCACCAGACAGAAAGCCCGGTAGATGCGTTTTTTATGAAGCCCATCAAACACAGCTTTCTGTTCTCCACCTTGCAACGCGTATTGGGCGGGCATCAAGACCATCATCCCAAAGCAGAAGAAAGAGCTGAAGCGTTAAGTCAGCTGTTTCCTATGCAGATCTTGTTGGCAGAAGACAATCCCATCAACCAAAAACTGCCTACTATTGTGCTCAAGAGTTTGGGCTATGTGGTAGATACCGTAGCCAATGGCTTGGAGGTTATTGAAGCCTTGCATCGCCGCACCTACGACTTGGTTTTTATGGATGTGCAGATGCCAGAAAAAGATGGCTTGGAAGCCACGCGCGATATTCGTCTGGATCAGCAGATTTTGCGACAGCCTATCATTGTGGCCATGACGGCCAACGCCATGGAAGGTGATCGCGAAGTATGCCTCGAAGCCGGAATGGATGATTATATCTCCAAACCCATTACCCTTGAGAGTCTGGCCAAAGTAATTCACCATTGGGGTGACCATTTCAAAAAGCCATCCAACCATTGATTGAAGCCATTGCGGTAGAACAGCTGCTGGCAGCGGCCATTCATTGGCCTTGTGCAGCCTTGTTACACTCAGGAGATCAGCGTGATCCTTATGGGGAATACGATTGGTTGTTCGCAGTAGGAAATCATTCACACATTCAAGACCAAGCAGATCTGTTGGCTTTTGACCGATGGTTGGAATCTCACCCAGAGGCTTTTCGCTTTGGCGTTCTGAGTTACGACTTGCGCTTACAATTAGAGCATTTGCCCGATCAACACCAACAAGAACAGTTGCTGCCTGATGTGGCTTTCTTTAAGGCGGATGTTGTAGTGAGTTGCAAGAACGGGGTCATTCGCTGGGAGCGTGGATCATCTGAACAACTATGGGGCACATCTGCACCTGATGCACTGGAACCGCAATCGGTTTCTTGGACCTTTCGAACGGGCATGGAGCGCAAGCAGTATTTGAAAGCCTTTGAAGCAGTACAGGAATTGTTGCAGCAGGGCGAGCTGTATGAGATGAACTTATGTCGCCCGTTTTGGAGTGAACTTCCCAATGAGGTAGCCCAACAAACAGAGCGTCTATTCCTTCATATGCTGCGCACCAATCCCGCCATGCAATCGGGCTATTTCAGATGTGGAGACAATGTGGTCATCAGCAGCTCTCCTGAAAGATTTTTACAACGAAAGGGGAAGCAGTTGCTTTCCGAGCCCATTAAGGGAACTGCGGCAAGACACAGCGATCCTAAGGAAGACCATAACCGCAAAGAACAATTGCGCAACAATGCCAAAGAGCGCAGTGAGAATGTGATGATTGTAGACTTGGTGCGCAATGATCTTTCGCGTTTATGCAAGGCCGGAAGCGTGGTGGTAGATGAACTCTTTGCCATTAGAACCCTGGCCAAGGTGCACCAAATGGTTTCTATTGTACGCGGTCAATTGGAGGCTGAGGTGCCTTTCAGTAAAATTTTGGAAGCCACTTACCCCATGGGGTCTATGACTGGAGCGCCTAAAGTGGCCGCCATGCGAGAGATTGATCACCTTGAAGTATTCCGGCGCGGATGGTATAGCGGCAGTCTGGGCTATTTCTCTCCCCATAACACTTTTGATTTCAATGTGTTGATTCGATCTTTGGCCATGAATAGGAATAAAGGCTTAGCCCTGGTAGGGGCTGGAGGAGCCATAACCATCCAAAGCGAGGCCGAAGCCGAATTTCACGAAACTGAGCTCAAGGCCATTTCTACCATTGAAGCCATGGGCGCCACTGTCAGCTAAATGACGCCTATCGGAATTGCCTTTGAATAAGTTTGTAGCCAGATGCTTGAGGAGTCTTTTTTAAAATTCTGGAAGACGTTTAATCTTCCTCCAAGTAGCCAAATATTGTTGGCTTGTAGCGGAGGATTAGACAGCATGTGTTTGGCGCACTTAATGGAAAAGTGCAGCATTCCATATGCCTTGTTTCATGCAAATTACGGCTTGCGAGGAGGCAATTCTCAACAAGACCAAGCCTTGGTGCAACAATGGGCCCAACAACACGGAGTTACCCTCTTCCTTTTAGATGCTGCAGCGGCACTCCAAGAAAGATTGCAGCAAGGTGAAAACCTTCAGCAAGCAGCGCGGCAATTGCGTTATGCGGAAATGCGCAGGCTGCTTCAGCTTCATGGCTTTTCTAGAATAGCAACGGCCCATCATGCCCAAGATCGCTTGGAAGGACTTTTTATCAGTTTGTTGAGAGGAGAGGAGGCCGCTAAGCTGGCTGGATTTCCGCCAGACAATGGGATCACCATCCGACCACTTTATTCATTTACCAAGCAGCAACTTGCTGAATATGCACGCTTCAATCAACTGGAATGGCGTGAAGATGCTTCCAATCAAACCGATGACTATTTGCGCAATCGCATAAGGCATCAGTTCATTCCTTTTTTTGAACAAGAACGTCCTTCTTGGCCCAAGCAATTGAATCGTTTTCAAGAGGAAATCGGACTCTTGAACAACTTGAGAGAATCACATTATGAAGATTGGATTCAAACGCACCTTCAGCAAGAAGCAGAGGGCTGGAAGCTAGTTCGGAGAGCCTTCACCAAGATTGAACAACTCCATCTTCAAACTTGGTTGAGAAACCTCGTTCAAGACCCCCAATTGCATCTGCCAGATCTTCCCGAAACGGGGAGTGGTCAGCATTTTCATTTCGGGGCATATGAATGGCAAGTAGAACGAGATCATCATTTTCTGCGGAAAAGGCCGGCAACTTCCATTCAATCTGCGCCCATTAACGGACCAAAAGGAAGTCTTTCGTTGCCAAATGGAAGCTTGACGTGGGAAAAGTTAGATGCTGAAGGGCTTGTTTTTCAAAAAGATAGAAGGCTGGCCTATCTAGACGCTGACAAAGCAAAAGGCAAATGGCTGGTGCGATCCTATCAAAAGGGAGATAAGTTCCGTTCTATTGGGATGAAGGGCAGTAAATTGCTCAGCGATTTTTTCATCGACCGCAAATTCAGTCGCCGTGAAAAGGAAGCAGTGAGACTGTTGACCATCAATGGAGAAATTGCCTGGATCATTGGCCATCGCATAGATGCGAGATTTGCGGCTGACAGCCACTCAAAACAAGTGTTCATCGCACAATACCAAGAAACCAATCCTCATGAATAAGCGCTTTCAAATTCTATGGCTCGGGATAGGCCTTCTCATGGGCTTGCCTTCATTAACGGCCCAAATATTTGATCCGGTAAAGTGGAGTTTTGAAGTGCGCCAAACCCCGGGAAACAACCAGGCCGAGCTGATTTTGCGCGCCGAAATAGAAGATGGCTGGCATCTGTATTCACAGTTCCTCGAAGAAGATGGTCCCATCCCCACCAGCTTTCAGTTCAACGAAGATGCGGCTTATCGAAAACTGGGAAAGACTGAAGAAACCACCAAACCAACACTCGAGTACGATCCGAATTTTGAAATGGATTTACTCTATTTCAGCCATCAAGCGGTTTTTACCCAAAAGGTGGAAATCCTCAAAGAAGGTCAACACACCATCACCGGCGAACTTGAGTTTATGGTCTGCGATGAAACCCAATGTCTTCCGCCCAAATATGTAGCGTTCAGCTTCAAAGTAAAAGGCTTTCCAAAGGAAGAAGAGGCGGTGAGCGCTCCTTCTTACGGCAGTGAAGAGGAAACGGTTTTTGCCACTGATGAACCAGCTGATTCGGCCAATTCGCAGAATACTGTTGAAGAAACAGCAGATAGCCTGGCACAAGACCAAATGAAGCCAGATCGCCAATTGCCATCTGCCAGCAGCTCTTCAGATGGCAG
This sequence comes from uncultured Chryseobacterium sp., assembly GCA_964507215.1. Classification (GTDB taxonomy): domain Bacteria; phylum Bacteroidota; class Bacteroidia; order Flavobacteriales; family Schleiferiaceae; genus RFXV01. Next base: position 18,728 of record CAZDPF010000014.1, read on the forward strand.
CGGGAGCATGTGGTCAATCTTCGCGTTGGGCTTTGGAGGAGGCCTTATCGCGCTGTTGATGCCTTGCATCTTTCCCATGATTCCACTCACTGTAAGCTTCTTCACCAAACAGAGCAAATCAAAATCTGAGGGCATTCGCAAAGCCATCATTTATGGGGTGAGTATTGTGGTGATTTATGTGGCTTTGGGAATGATTGTTACCCTTGTCACGGGTGACTCCTCTGCCTTGAATACGCTTTCTACCAATCCGTATTTCAACATCGCCTTCTTTGTGCTCTTTGTGGTTTTCGCTATGTCGTTCTTTGGGGCATTTGAAATCACTTTGCCCAGTTCATGGGTGAATAAAGCAGACGAAGCCTCCAACAAAGGAGGACTGGCAGGCATTTTCTTTATGGCCTTCACCCTTTCTTTGGTGAGCTTCTCTTGCACCGGTCCGATCATCGGTTCACTTTTGGTAGATGCAGCCTCTAAAGGTGAATTTTTCGGTCCTGCTGTTGGTATGCTGGGCTTTTCACTGGCCTTGGCCATTCCTTTCGCCCTTTTTGCCGCCTTCCCGGGTTGGATGAACAGCTTGCCCAAATCAGGAGGCTGGTTGAACACGGTAAAAGTGAGTCTAGGCTTTATTGAGCTTGCCTTTGCCTTCAAGTTCTTGAGTACGGCAGATATGACCTGGCAAGCGGGTTGGTTGAAGCGCGAGCTCTTTTTGGCTTTGTGGATTGGCATCTTCCTTTTGCTCACCATTTATCTCTTGGGTGGATTCAGGATGCCTCACGATAGCAAGACCGAGAAGATATCGGTTACGCGTTTGATGTTTGCCATTGTTTTCGGCTCCTTTACCGTGTATATGATTCCTGGTTTGTGGGGAGCGCCTTTGCATTTGATCAGCGGATTTCCTCCCCCGCAGTTCTACAGCGAGATGCCCCAAGGATTGACCAGTGGTGGAGGGGGTGGAATGGCTGAAAGTATTCCTGAAGGAGCTGATCCAGAGCATTGTCCGCATGCTCTCAACTGCTTTCACGACTTTGAACAAGGTCTGGCATATGCCAAAGAAGTGAACAAACCTGTGATGCTAGATTTTACAGGTTGGGGCTGTGTGAATTGTAGGAAAATGGAGGAGCAAGTGTGGAGCGATCCACGGGTTTTGCGCCGATTGCGGGAGAATGTGGTGCTCATCTCGCTTTATGTGGATGAGCGCATGAAGCTGCCTGAGGAAGAGCAGTATTATTCAGAAGTGTTGAAATCGAAGGTGAAGACTATTGGCAACAAATGGAGTGAGTTTCAAGCCATGCATTATCAAACCAATTCACAACCTTACTATGTGATCATTGGCCATGATAGCTTGGAGCCTCTTTTGCCGCCTACTGCTTATGATCCAGACATTCAGTTGTTCATCAACTGGTTGGATGAGGGGGTAGAGCGTTTTGAAGACTTGCCTTGATGTGAACAATGCCCCTGGGTGAAGGTGTTTCAGGAAAGTCATGGAGAACGAACAGCGCTTCAGGCTTAGAAAAAAAAGTCAGATTGTAGGTTTTGTACGCCGAATGGCCTCGGGTGGAGATTTTTACTCCCGTGATGGCTTTTGGTGGACAGGCAGTCCATTGACCTATGAGCAGGTAGACGAATGGACCGGCTGGCGAGATCGCAATCGGCAGCACATTTTTGAGTATGACATTGTCACCTGCAAGATGGATCCTGACGGGCCAAATGAAAAGGCAGCGGTGCTGTGGGATCAAAAAAAGGAACGCTTTTGCCTTCGTTTTTTAGAAAGAGACCTCCATGTAGCGTTGGAGATCGATGGAATTAGAATGTTTGATCCGCGACAGATTAAAGTGATCTCTTACCTTTTCATCAACCCGGAGATTATGGAACAATTGGGTATTAACGATGAGTAAGGCAGAAGGAAAGTTCTTTTTCTAGCCTTGATGTCTATCGCCTTACTAATGAACATGTGCCTTCAGCCGTATTAGCCTAGGGCCTTCACTTTTTCAATTGCACCATAAATTCTCACCCACTTTTAGCGCCATCCCACCGTCAAAAAAGCAGCTGATAGGCTACTACACTATTGCTAAAAAAGGTGGGAACATACAAAGTGCGGGTAGCTGGATTATAGCCAATATCTGCTGATTGTATTTTTTGCTCGGTGGTGTTCATCAAAGGGGCAGAATAGTTGGCTTTTACATACCAGAGCTCGCCTTGCCACCGACTCACAATAAACTCATTGTTGCCTATTACCACCAAGCCATCACCCCCAGTAATATCTGTATTCAGGGTTTTCACAGAGCCTTTGTAAGTCATGTGAACCCCTTGCTTATCCAGAAAATACACCCATCCGCCAGGACCCATGTGCACGCCATTGATGCCTTCTCTGTTCTCCAATTGAACGCTAATGACTCTGTCTTGAAAAGCATATAGCTTTCCGGTGGCCATGTCACTGAAGTACACCAATCCAGTGAGTGGATCGGCGGTAACATCGTTTAAGAATTGGGCACCTTCTACAGGATAGCGTTCTAGAATTTTTCCACTTTCCAAATCGATCTCTACCAATTCATCAATATTGGTCACATACAATCGATCGGCCAATAGGGCTGATCCTTTCGGTGCGTCCAACCCTACTACCCAAGCTTTGGTTTGTACACTGCCGTCCAAGTTCAAAATATCAATACTGCCCTTGCCATCTTTTTCGGTAGGATTGCCTTCAATATTCGAAACAAAAAGCCTTTGTCCTTTTCCATCAAAAAGCACAGATTCACAGGTGATGTGGTCTGTTGATCTCCACAACTCTTGTAAACTGGTGTTTTGGGCTTTTACATGAAAGGGAAAGACCATAAGGGTCAAGGCAGCGAGGCAGAGCGTATTGCGCATTTTGAATGGATTTCTGAGATGGGAAATTTCCGCAAAATCAAGCATCCCGCCATGGTGCAATGAGACTTCGATAAGCTTAGGCTTGATCCAAACGATTGGCCAACGATTGACAGAGCAAGGCTGCCAATAGGGCGTCGCCCAAGGCCGTATGACTGTCCTGAACCGGAATCCCTTGGCGCTCACAAAGTTGTTCCAAGGTGTAAGCCTTGGCATCCAACCTTTGCTCATGACGTATATGTCGGTCAAGATGCAATTGCAACTGTAAAGTGTCTACCACTCGAGGCGATTTCCATTGCATTTGATGCCTTTTGAAAGCAGCCCGCAAGAAACCGATGTCCAAGTCTAAATAATGTCCCACCCAAATATGGTCGAGGTAGGGTTCAATGTGCTGAAGCAAAACCTTTTCTGTCCACCCTTCTCGAGCGAGTTCAGGAGTTACTTCGTGAATGGCAATAGATTGGGTTACTTTTTCGTGCTGTACCAATGCAGCTACCCCATCTGATGCTTGAATGCTTTCTCTTGTAAATGGCAAGAAACCCGCAGAAACAATTCGATCTTGCTTGGGGTTAAGGCCGGTGGTCTCTAAATCGATGGCAAAGAATGGGGCCTTTTTATCGTGCAGATACTTGAGCATCCTGCTCTTTCTATTCCAAAAGGCCTGCATGATTTAGAGAAGATCAGTTTGATAGCGCAATTTGATCAAGCGCTGCAGCTCTTCCACCAGTTGGAAGATATTGCGAAGCTGCTGACGCTGAAGCTTATTGATCTGTTGAATGGGCACGTATCGCCCGCTATTCTGGTTGCGAAAACCTGCTTCAAAACGAAGATGAAGCAAAGTGTCTAGGGCTGACACAGCCAGCTCCATCCGCTTGCTTTGCTCTGGCCATAGCCTTGACAGTGCATGGAAACGCTCACGACTGCTGCGCTCGTTGATATTAAAATCAATAGACAGCAAACGAGCTACATCCACCAATGGAAGCAGCGCCCGAAGCTTGAGGTCAAAGGCATCTTTATGGCTTCCGTCTTTTTCCAATACAAATCGCTGAAAAAAGCCCATAGGAGCAGGCGTGCGAAGGGCATCATTGGCCAGCCAACGCAGATAGAGGCCCTTTTCAGTGCTTTGAATTGTTTGTTTTAACGATTGCACAAGGGCTGCATCTCCATCAATCAGGCGAAAATCAAAGAAAATGGTAGACTGCAATATATTCTTAGGATCAGGCACTTGCAGCCAATGCAGGCATTTTTTCTTCCACTCTCCAAGGCTTAGGCACCAATCAGGATGTTGAGCGCCTATTCCGGCCGGATCTTTTTCAAAGCCGCAGGCTTCAAGGCTTTCACTTACGCAGTGGGCCAAATGCAAGAACCACGATCGAACGCTTTCATCTCCTGATTCAAACACCAAGGCATGGTCTTGATCAGTGCGAAGTACTTGTTCATGCCTGGCGTAGGAGCCTAACATTAACCAAGCAAAGCCCACAGGTGGACTGCCAATTTCTTCTATGTGTAAAGAAATAATCTTTCGCAGCAGGGCGTCGTGTAAGATGCCACTGTAACGGCTGATTAAACTGGCCGGAAGTCCGGTTTTCATTTGACGTTCAGCCCATTGCAGCACCTTGTCAGTCCAACTGCCTAAGTCTGCTAAAGGCAAATAGCGCAGGTGCCGCAAGAGCACTGCCGGATTATCTGTTTGCTGCACCAGCAGATCATGCTCAGAAACAATGTGTAAGGCTGCTGTGCGATCTGTTCCATCTTGGGTAATGACCAAATGGCGGAAACCCGCCTCTAGTAGGATGCTTTGGTATTCTGCTTCGGCCAAATGCGGAGGGGCACAACGCACTGGAAAGCTCATAATCTCAGAAACGCTTTGCGTTAAGCTGTATAAGCCGGTCGCCACTTTTCGTCTCAAGTCACGATCGGTTACAATGCCCTTGGGCCGATGTTCAGCATCCCAAATCAATATTGCGCTATGGTTGAGGGCGCTCATCTCTTTGGCCGCTTCTTGAATGGGTGTTTGGGCCGAGATTCCAGGCGCCGGTCGCAATTGCGACAGCTCCAGTTTTCTAAGAAGCAAATGCGGATCCAATGCCTGTCTGGCCTGTTGCGGATCACGGTATCGGCCAGCCGCTAAGCCTTCTAAGAAAAACCAAGCAAACTGCCCATCGGCTTCCATCAATTTTCTCAACGCTTTGCTCGGCAAGCGATAGAGTACACCTCCTTCGCGCATGCGGGCACCTGCCCGGTAATGGGTGCCATCTACTAAACTGCGCGCCCCAACCACATCGCCGGCATCGCATAGTTCAAGTACTCCATCTTGTTGGGTAATGATTTCCAGCAGGCCGCTACGCACCACAAAAACTTCTTTTCCACAAGGGGCGCCTTCTTCAAAAATCCATTGTTGGGCCGCTACATATTGTATGGCACAAGCGCTACTCAAAGAAAGGAGCGCTTCCTCGTGAAGTTGATCAAAAGGAGGATGTTGCCGAAGAAATCCCGCAACCCTTTCTACAATGGCATTGGTTGGCTTTTCCGCCATTTTCAAAAGAAATGAAAAGCCCTCCTGTTAGCAAACAAGAGGGCCGTTAGTGATTACAATGCGCCTTCTTTGATGATGTCTACGATATCTGGATCGAGCAGAGTAGAGGTGTCACCTAAATTGGAAGTATCTCCTTCCGCCACTTTCCGAAGAATACGGCGCATGATTTTACCGGAACGAGTTTTCGGCAAGCCGGGCACAAACTGAATCTTATCGGGTTTGGCAATCCGACCGATTTCCTCCACAATGGTTTCAACAATTTCAGCCCGAACAATTTCGTCTGCTGAATCATGGTCTTTCAAGATCACATAGGCATAGATGCCTTGGCCTTTGATATCATGCGGATAACCCACTACAGCTGATTCTGCAACCAGTTTGTTTTGGTTGATGGCATTTTCTATCTCAGCCGTTCCAAATCGATGTCCGGAAACATTGATTACATCATCCACCCGACCAATAATCCGGTACAGCCCATTGGCATCTCTACGGGCGCCATCGCCAGTGAAGTAGTAGCCTTTGTAATGACTGAAATAGGTGTTTCGGCAGCGTTCATGATCACCATAAGTGGTGCGCAACATGCTGGGCCAAGGGAATTTCATGCAGAGGTATCCCTCAACTTCATTCTCGGTAATCTCTTGACCTTCTTGGTCGAGCAATACGGGTTGAATACCAGGCAATGGCAGTCCGGCATGACTGGGCCTCATGGGGGAGAACGCGCCTAAGCCACTAATCATAATGCCACCGGTTTCGGTTTGCCACCAAGTGTCTACTACCGGACAGCGTTCTTTTCCCACATGGATGTAGTACCACTGCCAGGCTTCTTCGTTGATGGGTTCACCTACCGAGCCAATTACTTTAAGTGAGTCAAGGCTGTAAGAGAGTACATGGTCTTCGCCATGGGCCATCAAAGCGCGAATGGCGGTAGGGGCTGTGTAGAATTGATTCACGCCATGTTTGTCGCACACCTGCCAAAAACGTCCTGGATCTGGATAGGTTGGTACGCCTTCAAACATCATGGTGGTAGCGCCGTTCAGCAAGGGGCCGTACAAAATATAGGTGTGGCCGGTAATCCATCCGATGTCTGCGGTACACCAATAAATGTCTGACTCTGCATACTGAAAGACATTTTTAAATGAATAACCTGCGTACACCATATAGCCACCACAAGTGTGTACTACCCCTTTGGGTTTTCCGGTAGAGCCGGAGGTGTACAGAATAAAGAGCATGTCTTCGGCATCCATGGGCTCGGCCGGACAGTCTTTACCTACGGTGGGTAGCTCATCATGAAGCCAAAAGTCTCTACCAGCTTCCATGTTAACGGCCCAACGGGTTCTTTCGGTGACGATGACGGTTTTTACGCTCGCACAAGTATGCAGGGCCTCGTCTACCACACGTTTCACTGGAATTTCTTTGGCCCCGCGATAAAGTCCGTCAGATGTGAGCACTACGGTAGCTTGTGCATCATTGATGCGATCAGCCAAGGCGTGGGCCGAAAAACCGGCAAACACTATGCTGTGTACTGCGCCAATGCGTGCACAGGCCAAGGTAGCCACAGATAATTCGGGCACCATGGGCATGTAGATGGCTACGCGATCGCCTTTTTTCACCCCGTGTTTTTTGAGCACATTGGCGTACTGGCACACTTGCTCGTAGAGCTCGCGGTAGGTGAGGCGCACAAAGCGCTCTTTGGGGTCGTTGGGTTCCCAAATCAACGCCAGCTTGTTGCCGCGGTCTTTCAGATGACGGTCGAGGCAGTTCTCGGTAATATTGAGTTGAGCCCCTTCAAACCAGCGTACATCAGGATCGTTAAAATTCCATTGTAGTACCTGATTCCAAGGTTTCTTCCAAGTATAATGAGCGGCAATGTCTGCCCAAAAATCTTCGGGTTGCTCAACACTTTGGCGGTAGGCTTCGTGGTATTGCTCGAGGCTTTGGATGTGATAATGACTCATACTGTGGTTGTGGTTTTAGCGGCGGTCCATCCACCGGATTTCAAAGTTTCTTCAATTTCTTGCGGAATGTTCAGGTCGTCTAGGGT
>CAZDPF010000015.1:0-2205 GCA_964507215.1 uncultured Chryseobacterium sp.
ACTGAGATTGTGGGGATGATCAGCAATTCGGTCCGAAACACCCTGGGGCTTTTAGACAATCTGCTGTCTTGGTCGAGGTCGCAAACCGGCAGGTTAAAAGTGAACCCGCAAACATTCTCACTGACTGACTTGGTGAAAAAGGTCTACGCCTTGAATGAAGACACGGCCAAAATCAAACAGCTTCGTTTGCTAGATCATGTTGCTGTTGAAACCAAGGTGCACACCGATCTTGACTTGCTACAAATTGTGCTGCAAAATCTGGTGACCAACGCCATCAAATTTAGCTTCCCGCACGGACAGATTGCCATCAGTGCTTTTGCTGAGGGAGAGGAAATGCTCATCCAAGTAAGTGACCTTGGAAGGGGCATGGATGCCGAGGAATGTGATCGGTTGTTTCAATTGACAACCAATACTTCCAGACCGGGCACCAACAATGAAAAAGGCTCCGGACTGGGATTGATTCTGTGCTATGAACTCATGCTCAAACTAGGAGGTAGCATAGCCGTGCAGAGTGCACCTGGCGTGGGAAGCACTTTCACTCTGCGAATGCCCACCTCCAAAGGTTAAGCGGCACTGCTTATCTTCCGCCAATGAAGAAGTTTTATGCGCAGACCTGAAGCCCTCAAGCCAGGCGATTGGATTGGTCTAACGGCTACCGCGCGCTTTCTGGAGGAAGAACGGCTGCAATTGGCAGAACGCTATTTCCACCAAGCCGGCTTTCGCACCTTGCGCAGTGCCCATTGCCACAAGGCCTTCCATCAGTTTGGGGGCGATGATGAACAACGCGCCGCCGACTTTCAATCGATGATTGAAAACCAGGAGATTCAAGCCATCTTCTCGGTTCGAGGCGGCTATGGCACCGTGCGCATGCTGGATTTGGTAGATTACACTCCCCTCCTCTCCCATCCCAAATGGATTTGTGGCTATAGTGACATCACTGCTTTGCATGCGCGTCTACAATCAATAGGGCTCTGCTCTTTACACGCTACCATGCCCGTGAACTTCAGCACCAACACCGCCGATTCGTTGCAGGCCACATTCAACATCCTCCAAGGGGCTGTGGCCGATCAAACCTGGAAAGGACTGTCCAATTTTGATCTTCCCGGCCATGCGCAAGGTGATTTGGTGGGCGGCAACCTCTCAGTGCTCTACAGCTTGTTGGGCAGCGCCGACTTCCCCAAGCTCCAAGGGGCCATCTTGTTCATTGAAGAAATTGACGAATACGTTTACCACATTGATCGGATGCTGCGCGCCTTGAATCGCGCCGGGGTTTTTCACGGTCTACAAGGAGTGATTGTGGGCGGATTGACAGATATGCGCGATCACGATACGCCTTTTGGATGGTCAGCCGAGCAATTGATACAACAATGCTTCGGGCCGTACAATATTCCAGTGGCTTTTGCCTTTCCCGCAGGTCATATCGCTCACCATTGGCCACTCATCCTCGGTGCAAGGGTGCACCTATCGCATCGGGGCGATGAATGGGAATTGCACTATGAGTAAGGAGCGAAAAGCCATCGGAAAGAAGGGCGAAGAGCTTGCGGCTGATTTCCTTGAAGCCTGTGGCTACCTGATACTGGAGCGAAATTGGCGGCATGGGCATTTTGAAATCGATTTGATTGCTCAGCTTGGAAAGCAATTGGTGGTAGTGGAAGTAAAAACGCGTAAACAGCACGGAGACGAGCGGCCTGAAGAGCTGATCAGCTTGGCGCAACAAGGCAGCTTGATTGCAGCAGGAGAAGCTTACTTGCAGCAGCTACCCGAAGAGGATGCCGATTTGCGCTTCGATTTGATCATTGTGAGCCCCTCCATTCAAGGAGGCATCAGGCATATTCCCTACGTCTTCATCCCTGGTTTATAGGCTTGTTGAAGTGGACCAACTCCCCACTACCTTTGCGCCACAATGAAAAAGAACCATAGACCTACGGACAATCGTCGGGATGACGATCGTTCGAAGCGCAATGAACCGCACCGCCGGGAGGGCAGGAGCTCGCAAGGTCAACGACTCGCCTCCGGAGAACGCATTCCATTCAAGGGTGCCAACAACAGAAATGACGCTTCTGATGCAGAAGCTGACAACAGAAGAGGTTCGGGCCCTTCCCATCGCGAACATCACGCTCGCGGAGAAGATTCGCACCGCGCTGATCAACGGCCCAGGCATTCCGCTCAAGATCGCAAACCCTTCCGATCAGATCGAAATAGTGA
>CAZDPF010000015.1:2305-5661 GCA_964507215.1 uncultured Chryseobacterium sp.
GATCGCAAACCCTTCCGATCAGATCGAAATAGTGATCGCCGATTGGACAACGAGCGACCTTATTCTGAGCGGCGTCAAGAGGGCAATAGAGACGATCGAAAGCCCTTCGATAAAGACCGCAGAAGAGAAAACCACTCCGACAGCCCACGTTCTGAAGGCAGGAAAAGAGAATGGACAGACGACAACCGCAGTGGCAACAGGCGCGACGGCCAGTTTTCCAACAGGCGGAAACCCTTTGTAAAAGGAGGGGGTCGCTTTGACAGAGAAGAACGTCCGCGCGCCAAGCAGCGTGAAGATGGCAGCATGCGCCTCAATAGATTCATTGCCCACGCAGGTATCTGCTCGCGTCGTGAAGCCGATAGCCATATCACCGCCGGACTTGTTAAAGTAAATGGCAAGGTGATCACCGAAATGGGCTACAAAGTGCAGGCGGGTGACGAAGTTCGCTACAACGACTCTTTGATTCGCTCAGAGAAAAAAGTCTATGTGCTGCTCAATAAACCCAAGGGCTTCATTACCACCGTTGATGACCCCAAGGCGCGCAAGACCGTGATGGACTTAGTAGGTGGCGCCTGCAAAGAGCGCATCTACCCCGTTGGCAGATTAGACAGGCAAACCACCGGTGTTCTGCTGTTTACCAATGATGGCGAATTGGCCGATAAACTTTTGCATCCTTCCAAAGGTGCACGGAAAATCTACGAGGCCGTATTGGATAAGCCGCTGACCAAAACAGATCTGATTCGCATTGAGCAAGGACTGGAACTAGAAGATGGTCTGGTGAAGGTAGACACCATTGCCTATGTAGAAGACAAAGACCGAAAGCATATAGGCTTGGAATTACATGTTGGCAAAAACCGTATTGTTCGTCGGATTTTTGAGCATCTGGGCTATGAAGTGACCAAATTAGATCGGGTTTCTTTCGCCGGATTGACGAAAAAAAGACTGAGCCGCGGACAATACCGTTTCCTTACTGAGAAGGAAGTGGAATTTCTGCGCATGCGTTAACCGCTTCCGGTAAAAATCCGGACCCTCATGGTGCGAAAACTCTTTCGCTGGATCATCGTTTCGTTGGGCATCTTGCTCTTGCTACTCGCCGGCTTGGCTGGTTATGCTTGGTGGCAAAGAGATGCCTTACTACAGGCCTTGCTGGAGGTGGTGAATGAAAAGCTTGAGCGGCCCATTAAAGTGGGCGCTACCCACCTCAGCCTGTCTGCCTTTCCATCTGTAAGCGTACAACTGCGCAATGTTTTGGCCATTGACGCCCAAGGAGATACGTTACTGAATGTGGAAGAAGTTTTGGCCAGCTCCTCTCTTCGATATTGGCTGAAAGGAAACTATACCATAGACGGCTTGTCAATCCACAACGGGAGCATTCATCTCACGCAATCGGCTGCGGAACAATGGAATTTCGAAGAGTGGTGGAAGACAGACAGCCTGTCGAATGAAGGCAATGCCATCGCCCTGGATCGAATCGAGGCATCGCACATCCGGATACGGCTGGAGACCAAGATCAAAGCCTTGAAGATGCAATCTGAATGGGAAAAGATTGTATGGAAGTCCCCCGCAGCGGCGAACAGCTGGAATACCTCTGCCGAATTGCTGGGGGCCCAAGTGCAGTGGCAGAAACAGCAGGTACAGCTTCCGAAAAGTGATTGGTATTATGTGCATCAAGCGCAAGCACAAGCGCTTGAAGTGACCGGCTCAGATTGGCAAGTGATGCTTTCTCAATCCACCGCTGAACCTATTCATTTGAATGCCCGAAGCAGCAATTTGAAAGCTTGGGCATCTAATCTCCACCTGCCCAACAAAGAACAATGGGAGGGTGTAGAAGGCACTTGGACATTCACTGGTGAGGTGCAAGCAGATGGAAATTCTGGCGCTATTACGGCCAAGGCCACAGATTTTAGCTGGAAATCTCAAAACCAACCCCAAGTAGCTGGCGAAGTAGAACTGGCCTATCATTGGACGCCCAAGATTTCAGAAATTGAAGCTAGCAAGCTCAGACTCCAAGTTGACAACACCCAACTTCAGGTGAGCGGCCGCTGGGATCTGCTTCAAGACCACGCTGAAATCATTGCAGAGGGCAAAGGAAATCTCGAAGATTGGGCAGATAGAATACCCGAAACTCTGGGCACAGACTGGAAAGGATCAGCCACCATCAACATGCAATTTGAAGGCCCTATGGACCCGTCCAATTGGTGGCAAAAAGCGCAGTGGAGTCTATCTGTTGAAGACGGCGGCTTTCGGCGCTCAGACCAATTGCGCTACACCAATGGCAAGGGCCAGCTTCAATGGAAGAACGAAATACTGGAGGTGCAAAACCTTCTTGGCGAGCTCAACGGACAAGAAGTGTTTGTGAATGGCCGAGTAGTGGGACTGTTCAAATCTGAAATTCCAGCGGTCTACCTTAAGCTTCGAAGCAGTGAATTGAAGCTTTCGAGCCAAAACAGGCAGTCGCGGGAGAGCATTCCCATTGCATTGCCAGAAGTACATGCGGAACTGCTCATTGAAACCGACGAATTATCTATTGACAAGCTAGAAATCCATCAATTGAGAGCCGTTGTAGACCTTTCGCCTGATGGCATAGAAGTGCATCAACTGATCGGACAAACTTGCAATGGAAGCATCAACGGCCAAGGACGAATACGGCCCAATGCTTCGGGCTATCTCATGGAGGCGCAAATTCAGGTTCAAGCGCTAGCAATCAATCAGCTATTTCAGGCTTTCGACAACTTTGGCCAAGATGTAATGACCTCCAAGCAACTGAGTGGAGCATTGAGTAGCACCCTTGATTTACAGCTCCCTTTGAATGCTCAGTGGGAAGCCCAACTCGCTGGTTTGCAGCTGCAAGCCCATAGCGAGCTCGAACAAGCGGCTTTGCGCAATTTTAAACCCTTGGCCCTTTTGGCGGAAGAAGTGCAACTTGATGAAATTGAGGTGCTCAAGATTGACATGCACCAGCAAGAGTGGGAGATCAAAGACCAATGCGTAGTGATCAAACCGGCTCGCTGGAAAAGCAATGCCATCGAACTACAGGCGGAGGGACTGCATTATTTCAACAATCAAATTGATTATCGCTTCAACCTACCAATAGAAAAAGTGGTGGGCAAGAAAAAGACCAAGATGGATGATGAATTGGGCGATTACATCATTGAAGTGCAAGAACGCAAGCAACCCCGAATCTATTTGCGCGTTACCGGAAGCATGGACCGGCCTGTGGTAGAAGTAGATCGCGATGGAATACGGGCAGGATTGCAGCAAGAGTGGAAAGACCAAAAGCCTTTTGAAGAGGAAATAGAAGAACTATCTGACAGAAAAAAGCCCGTCTTTCAATTTGAATGGGAAGAGGAGCAAGA
>CAZDPF010000015.1:5761-25752 GCA_964507215.1 uncultured Chryseobacterium sp.
AAGGTGCAAGGAGGGTGGCAGTGGATCAACCATGATGAAGAACAATGGCTTCGCCTCCGTTTTGTAGGAGCGCACCGACTGGAATTGCTCAATAAAGACTGGAAAGTGTTGGCCGGAAATCAAGAAGTCCTATTCCTTTCTAGTCCAGACAAACACCAAACAGACCACATCCTCAAACTCCAACAGTCATGAAAGCCCTCTCTTTGCACAACCTACTCGAACGCCTTGGTCTTCATTATGAGCACCCTAAGCATGAACTGACGAGCAATTCTTATGACCGTTATGTGTTTTGGGCAGAAAAACAAGTGGAGCGTATTTCCCACTAAATTTTAATTGACCATTGTTGACCCCGCTTTTGCGGGGTTTTTTGTTCCTTGTCGCCACAATAATCCCCCCTTCATGAGTTCTTCCAAAAACCCACACAAGCACCCCAAGCACGCAGAGCATCCGGAAAGCCTGATGATGTCTTATGGCTACCGTCCTGAGCTTTCAGAAGGTGCTATAAAGTGCCCCATCTTTCAAACTTCCACCTTCGTTTTCCGCTCTGCTGAAGAGGGAAAGGCATTCTTTGAAGTGGCTTATGGTCATCGAGAGAAGGCACCCTCTGAAGAGCTGGGTTTGATCTACAGCAGGTTGAACAATCCTGATTTGGAGATTCTTGAAGATCGGCTTTGCCTTTGGGATGGTGCCGATGACTGCGCCGTATTTGAAAGCGGCATGTCGGCCATTGCCACCGTTTTTCTTGAGTTCCTCAGACCAGGAAGCCTGCTCCTTCATAGCAGTCCGGTGTACGGCGGCACCGACCATTTCATTCACAATATCCTCCCACGGTACGGTATTCACAGTCTGGGCTTTCCGGCAGGAGCCACCCAAGATGAAATCGAACAACTTTTATCGCAGCATCCGCACGCCGCACAACTGGCCATGGTGTATACTGAAACGCCCGCCAATCCAACCAATGCCTTGGTAGACATTGAAATGCTTCGCGTTCTCGCCAACAAATATCGTTCTGAGGAGCAACCTATTTATCTGGCTGTTGACAACACCTATATGGGACCGCTTTGGCAACATCCTTTGCAACACGGCGCTGATTTGGTCATTTATTCGGCTACCAAATATATAGGAGGACATAGCGATGTAATTGCCGGAGCCGTTTTGGGTAATCAAGAGTTGATGGGCCGGGTGAAAGGGCTGCGCACCTTTATGGGCAATATGGCCGGGCCTTGGACGGGTTGGCTTTTGATGCGCAGCTTAGAAACGCTCAAAGTGCGGATGGATCGGCAAGCACGCAATGCCAAAGAAGTGGCCGACTTTCTTAGAGATCATCCCAAAGTGCAGAAAGTGTACTACTTAGGTCATTTAACCGAAGCAGATGGACATGCTTTTGAAGTGTACAAGAAGCAATGTTCTACTGGAGGTGCCATGATCTCTTTTGACATAAAAGGGGGCGAAAAAGAGGCCTTCCGTTTTCTCAATGCCCTCCGACTGATGCGATTGGCTGTCAGCCTCGGGAGCACTGAAAGCCTGGCGGAACACCCCGCCACCATGACCCATTCTGATGTAGATCCTGAAGAACGAGACCTTTTTGGCATTTATCCATCACTTGTTCGTCTTTCCATTGGCGTAGAGCATGCGGAAGACATTATTGCAGATATCGACAAAGCTTTAGCACAGGTATAAGCCATCGGCACCCCATCATTGGACTCTTCCAAGGTGAATTTGATGGGGTGCCAATATTATTTTTTTGTCAACTCAATGGCCAATATGTAAGATTTGTTTTTCATTATATGCAAGCGCACAGCAAGACTCAACTGTAGCTCACTTGGCGAAGAAAAGTTATATAGTGTTGATATTGTGATTATTTACCCCAATAGCATCTATTTATTTGACTCTAAAATCTGACGGTAGTTTCTGCTGAAGTGTTAAACTCCTTGCACCTCTTCACTTTTTGTTTGTAATAGATTTTCTTGCATTCTTTCCTATATTCGAGCAGGGAAAACAGGGAACCAATGGCATTTCAAAATCATTTTACTGCAAAGAAATTGCCTGCAGATGCAAGTCGTGAACAGCGTGCTGATGTTCAAGCAGCGCTCATTCTCCTTAGAATACTTGAGAATGTTGTTCAAGAAATTAAGTCCGCAAATCCAAAGGCGCTCATTCGCGTAGAAGGAAGCTGTATGCAAGACCTATTTCTTCAAACCCAAGGATTGAATTCTGAAGAAATGGCCGAGCTCAAATTTCGCACAGGATTGCATCCTCATCCTTTCGTAAAAGCCGAAAAAACCGCCTAAATTTCAAGGGTGAAAGCCCAACTACCCTTCATCTTTTTTTTAGCGCTCATCTGCTGCTTGATGGTCTCTTGTCAAAAAGAGCCCGATTCACCCAATCACCCCAGCCCTTTACCCTATCTCAGAGGCGTTGACCTCAGCTTTCAGCCAGCTCTACAAGCAGCGGGCGTACAATATGTAGACAGCAACCAACAACCCTTTTCCGCTGATCAGCTCTTCCTTCAAAATGGATGGAACGTGGTCAGACTAAGGCTGTGGGTCAATCCGCAAGAAGGGCATTCTGGTTTTCAAGAGGTGCGGGCGTATGCCCAACAACTGAAAGCAGAAGGCGCTTTGATATGGCTCGCGCTGCATTATGCTGATCATTGGGCAGATCCTGGTCAACAAAGTATTCCGGATGCGTGGCAGTCGCTTGATTTTCCCACCCTTCAAGACACAGTAGCAGCTTATACCCATCGGGTGGTAAGCGGTATTGCCCCAGACGTTATTCAAATTGGAAACGAAATCAATGCCGGCATGCTGTGGCCAATGGGTGCTTTGGATTCCATGGACCACTTTATCAGTTTGCTTCGCACGGCACTAGAAAGCGCCCAAACAGCCAGGCCAGAGGCGAAAAGAATGATTCATCTAGCTGGGACAGATGCGGCCACCCAATGGATGTTTACCCAAATGGAAGCGGCAGAGTTGGCTTATGATTGGGTGGGAATTTCCTACTATCCTTGGTGGCACGGAAAAGATCTCGACCAGCTGCAAAATCAGCTGCTACAGATTCATCAGATTACCCAAAAACCCATCGGCATTGCTGAAACGGCTTACCCATTTAGCCTGCAATGGAACGACTGGACGCATAATGTGGTAGGCTTGGCTGATCAATTGATTGCAGAAATACCCGCCACTCCACAAGGGCAAAAGCAGTTTCTACTGCAAATCGATCAAATCTGTTCCCAGCTTCCGCAAAGTTGGGGTTGGGCCTATTGGGCTCCAGATTGGGTGGCCTTGAATGACACCCAGTCAGTAGGGGGATCGAGTTGGGAAAACCTAGCACTTTTCAATTTCGAAAACCAAGCGCTTCCGGCCATTTATCTACCTCCATCGCCATGAAAACACTCTACCAACTTTTGTTCACAGTGTGGTTGATGCTTGTCCTAACCGGAAAGATGACCGCACAGTTAGTGCAGCTCTACAGTACAGATAGCCTCGCCATAGAAAGTGTTCATTTTCCACATCCGGTGATGGTAGACCTCCACCTACCTGCTCATTTTCAAGAAGAACGCAACCGCAGCTATCCCTTGATCATTTTATTTGACAGCTACAATCAATTTACCCATGAACAAAATTTGAACAGCATTGAGATGCTCACCTACCACGCCCAAATTCCTGCATCTGTTGTAGCAGGTATTCCGTTCAATGCTAGAGACCGATGGTACTATACCAGTGATGAACAGAAGAAGACAGGTGATTCACTGACTGGTATGGATCATACGGATCAGTTCGTGTTTCAAGAACTCATTCCAATGTTGCGCAATTCTTATCACGCAACGGGTCCACTCATCCTACTCGGACATTCGCGAAGTGGCTTTCTCACTGCGGCATTGATGATTCGTCACGCCCATGAGGTAGATGCCATTGGTTCTTTTAGTGCATTCACAGAACCCGGATTTACCCTTGCTGATTTGCCCGACTTTCTAAATAAAGTAGCGGATAGAAAACATCCCCTTCACTTTTATATGACGGCCGGGGCACAAAACCCTGAGGAAGAAGGCTATCTCTATTCACTTCAGCAAGTGGCTGCTTCCTTGAATCAACAAGAAAACGCCCAACTTCAATGGTCACTGACCACCTTCCCCTACGCGGGGCACATGGCCAATTACAACTTCTCTACCCCGCATGTGTTGCTCAACTATTTTGGTGTTTACAGTCAGTGGTTATTGGATTGGCTTTTTGTAAAACTCGATCAAGTAGCTGAAGGAAAGGCTTTGGAGGAGTTCATCAAAGATGAAAATGCGCTAAAAAAGCACTATGGGCGCTTGATTCAAGCCGATATTGTGCATTATGTAAGCTTGATTAACCAATGCAGCCAAAACAACCGATGGACCGATGCCTTGGCCTTGGCCGATCGCGGTTTGCAGTATTTCCCCGAAGAATGGGAGCTCCGTTACTTAAAGGCGTATACCCTAATGGAAATGGCATCGCCTGAAGCCGATACCTATTTAAAAACTTGCCTGCAAGACTTAGAGAAGATTTCTGAAACCCATGCAAGCGTCGTTGCCGAATGGCAAGCTTACTTCTTAGAAATGCAGAAGTAATAAGAAAAGTGCGAAGGGTAGCTCGATGCACCCATGGTAGCATCTCAAATGCGCTGAAATGCGATCAATTTCCTGATTCATTGACGATTGATCAGATTTTAAATCCAAAAAAAGCGTTAAAAAGCTGAGATAAGTCAGCTTTAGCGCTGACGATTATCATTCAGGCCGAGAAAGGGCTCCGATAGTTTTGCTCGTATTCAAAGAGAACCCTTTCGCCATGAGTGCTATCTACGTTTTGATTGCCGTAAGCCTGCTTGTAGCCTTGGGTTTTTTGGCTGCCTTTCTCTGGAGTGTGAAGGATGGCCAATACGATGATGATCTCTCTCCGTCTGTCCGCATTTTGATGGAAGACGGATCGACCGATACACAACAATCAACAACTGAATCCTAACCCGTCCTGAACATGCAGATGGAGCAATTCAAGTATGACAACCGGATCGTCAAGAACTTCTTGGTGGCGACGATCTTGTGGGGGGCCGTTGGCTTTTTGGTAGGCCTATACGTAGCCCTCGAGCTGGTTTTCCCCAGTCTTAATCTCACATCGTGGCTCACCTTTGGAAGACTGCGCGCCTTACACACCAACGCGGTCATTTTTGCCTTTGTGGGGAATGCCATGTTCGCCGGAATCTATTATTCACTTCAACGATTGCTTAAGGCCCGAATGGCCAGTGATCTTCTCAGTAAGATTCACTTCTGGGGTTGGCAGCTTATCATTGTTTCTGCCGCAATATCTCTACCATTGGGATATACCTCTTCCAAAGAGTATGCAGAGTTAGAATGGCCCATTGACATTGCCATTGCCCTGATCTGGGTAGTGTTTGGCGTGAACATGATTTGGACCATTCTCAAGCGTCGTGAGCGTCATTTGTATGTGGCCATTTGGTTCTACATTGCCACTTTCGTAACTGTTGCAGTTCTCCACATAGTCAACAATTTGGAGATTCCAGTAGGTGGAATGAAGAGCTATTCCATCTTCGCTGGGGTACAAGATGCGCTTATCCAATGGTGGTATGGTCACAACGCAGTGGCCTTTTTCTTGACCACCCCGATTCTTGGATTGATGTATTACTTCGTGCCGAAGGCGGCCAACAGACCGGTGTACTCGTATCGCTTGTCTATTGTGCACTTCTGGGCCTTGATTTTCATCTACATCTGGGCCGGTCCTCACCACTTGCTGTACTCTTCTCTTCCAGATTGGGCACAATCTCTCGGAACCGTCTTTTCAGTGATGCTCATTGCACCGTCTTGGGGAGGTATGATCAACGGCTTGCTCACTTTGCGTGGCGCCTGGGATCGTGTTCGTGACAGTGCGGTATTGAAGTTCTTCGTGATCGCTATTACGGCTTACGGTATGAGCACTTTCGAAGGTCCGATGCTGTCGCTGAAGAACGTCAATGCCATCGCCCACTTTACCGACTGGATTCCTGCTCACGTACACATTGGGACCTTGGGCTGGAACGGCTTCTTGATCTTCGGTATGATCTATTATCTCATTCCAAAGATGTACAAGACCAGTTTGTACTCTGAGAAATTGGCCAACGCACATTTCTGGATTGGCACCATGGGCATCTTATTCTGGGCTTTGCCGATGTATGTATCTGGCTTCACCCAAAGCTTGATGTGGAAAGATTTTAATCCGGATGGCACCTTGGCCTACGGCAACTTCTTGGAAACTGTTACCCAGCTTATCCCGATGTATTTACTGCGTGCGCTGGGAGGAACCTTGTACTTCATTGGAATGATTCTGCTGATAGTGAATGTAATTCGCACGGTTGCAACAGGTGAACTGATTGCTGATGAAGATGCCCAAGCACCAGCGCTTACAGGTGCATACAAGGAACATGGCACTGAACACTGGCATCGTTGGTTGGAACGCAATCCTATCCAACTTACCATCTGGAGCCTAGTAGCAATCTTGATCGGTGGCATTGTGGAGTTTGTTCCTACCGCCATGGTCAAGAGCAATATTCCCACTATTGAAAGTGTAAAGCCATATACCGCGTTAGAACTCGAAGGGCGTGACATTTACATCCGCGAGGGTTGCAATGCCTGCCACAGCCAAATGGTTCGTCCATTCCGCTCAGAAGTGGTACGCTATGACCCTGTAGATCAGCAATACAGCATGGCCGGTGAATTTGTGTATGATCACCCATTCTTGTGGGGATCTAAGCGAACCGGACCTGATTTGCACCGATTGGGCAACAAGTATCCGCACAGTTGGCACTACAACCATATGTGGGATCCAACCAGCATGAGTCCTGGCTCATTGATGCCACGCTACACTTGGTTGTTCTCTGTAGATGGAAATGATGCTACCCTCAACACTGGACTGACCCAGAAGAAGCTGAAAGCCATGAAGACTTTGGGTGTGCCTTACAGCGATGGGTACATTGAAAATTGGGAAAAACACATGAATGAGCAGGCAGAAGCTATTGCTGCCGACTTAAATAAAGACCCCAACATCAGTGTGCAGGCCAATGAAGAGATTGTAGCCCTCATCGCCTACCTGCAGCGCTTGGGAACCGATATCAAGCAAGTAGAAAACCAGTTCGCTGAAAACACCATTAAGTGATGATGAAGTTCGCCAAACACAGTATGGAGAACATCGCCGGAGTGGAGGTCTTCCCCCTGATCTCCCTCGGCATTTTCTTCACCTTCTTTTTGCTACTCGGCTTCTATGTATGGCGCACAGACAAGCGCTTCTTCAACAATATGAGCGAGTTGCCTCTTGAAAACGACCAAAACCTAGATCGATGAACCGCCTGACCTTTACCATTCTGGCCCTATCGGCCTCTTTGACCAGCCAAGCCGCAGACGGGCGTGCCATTGTAGATTTCTTCCAAGACCCTTTCCAAGTGGGTTTCGTAGTGGCACTCCTCTTTCTATTGGTGGCTTTGATTGCCATCAACAAAACCTTAAATGTTATCCGCGACATTGCCGTTGCCAAAGCCACTGCAGACAGTCCGGCCGAACAAGGTGCCACCGCCAAGGCCCCAGTGCAGGAAGAACGCAGCTTCATGCAAATTCTCACCGATGCCAAGCCCATTGAGAAAGAAGCCGACATTCTGTTGGACCACGACTATGATGGCATTCACGAGTTAGATAACAACTTGCCTCCTTGGTGGCTTTGGGGTTTTTACTTCACCATCATCTTTGCCGTGGGCTATATGATTCGCTTCCACATTGCAGGTGGCCCTTCCTCCGACGAGGAATTCCAGCAAGAAATGGCACAAGCCCAACAAGAGGTAGAGGCCTATTTGGCTACTGCGTCTAACTTGATTGATGAAACCAATGTGGAGCTCCTCACTGCACAGGCCAGACTTGATGCCGGCAAGAAAATTTTTGATGCCAATTGCGTGGCTTGCCACTTGGCCGACGGTGGTGGACTGGTAGGTCCGAACCTCACGGATGCCTATTGGATTCACGGCGGCAGCATTGAAAAGGTTTTCTCCACCATCAAGTATGGAGTACCCGCCAAAGGCATGATCTCTTGGAAAGACCAGCTCAGTCCTTCTCAAATGCAAGAAGTAGCCAGCTACATTTTAAGTCTTCAGGGAACTACTCCTGCTAACCCCAAAGCGCCAGAAGGTGACTTATGGCAGGAATCTACAGAAAGTGCTGAAGAACAAACTGATACAGATGCTACTGAAGCAACTGAGGTCACAGAAGAGGTGGCCGAAGTAGCCGAACTTTAAGGCATGAAAAACATCACTCCGGATACGCCAGTAGAAGATTTTGATCTCTACCGCGATGAAAGTTTTAGAGATTCTATTGGAACAATAGGCGAAGACGGAAAGCGGAATTTTATCTACCCCAAGAAATCCAAAGGGCGCTACATGAAGTGGCGCTCTTGGGTGGCTTATACCCTCTTGGTCTTTCTGTTCATTGCCCCTTGGCTAAAGATTGGCGGTCAACCCTTCCTGATGTTGAATGTGCTGGAAAGGCGATTTGTGATTTTTGGAAATATTTTTTGGCCGCAGGATTTCCACCTTTTGGTGTTGGCCATGATCACTGGAATTGTCTTCGTCATTCTCTTTACTGTTATCTATGGCCGTGTTTTCTGCGGTTGGATTTGTCCGCAGACCATTTTCATGGAGCATGTTTTCAGAAAGATTGAGTATTGGATTGACGGCGATCGTGGTCAGCAGATCAAGCTGGCCAAAATGCCGTGGAATGCAGAGAAAATAAGGAAGCGGCTACTCAAAAACGGTATCTTCTTCTTGATTTCTTTTGCCATAGGCAACACCTTTTTGATGTACTTGATTGGCAGTGATGCTTGGCTACAAATCATTACTGATGATCCGAAAGATCACTTGGGCGGATTGGCCGGAATGACCATTTTCACCGGGGTTTTCTTCTTCATCTTCGGTTGGTTCAGAGAACAAGTATGCTTGATTGTTTGTCCTTACGGACGTCTCCAAGGGGCTTTGCTCGATAAGAATTCTGTGGTAATTGCCTACGATTATATCCGTGGGGAAAAACGCGCTCGATTCAAGAAAGGCGAAGACCGTTCAGTGGCCAGCAAAGGTGCGTGCGTAGATTGCCACCAATGCGTAGATGTATGCCCAACTGGAATTGATATCCGCAATGGCACACAACTCGAATGCATCAACTGCGCAGCCTGTATTGATGTGTGCGACACCATCATGGATAAAACAGGTCAAGACCGCGGATTAATCAGGTATGCATCTGAAAACCAAATTCGTGAAAAACAGCCCTTCCGCTTTACCACCCGAGTGGCGGCTTACACTGGTGTTCTCGGCGTGTTGGTGATTGTGATGGGATTTTTATTAAGAAGTCGTGATCGCATTGAAGCCACCATCCTTCGGCAACCTGGCATGCTCTATCAAACCCATGAAAATGGCGAATTCAGCAATCTGTATGACTTCAAAATCATCAATAAAAGTGCTGAAGCCATGGACGTAGACATTCAATTACTAGAGCCTGTTGGCGGTAGAATTGAATGGGTAGGTCAACCCGAAAAGCATATTGACGTTCAACAACTGGCTGAGGGCAAGTTCTTTATTTATCTCAACGAAGAACAACTCGCTGGCTCTAGAACAGAGGTAAAAATGGGCGTTTACGTCAATGGAGAGTTGGAATCAACTGCCGAAAGCAACTTCAACGGACCACGCAAATAATTGCTTATGAAATTCAACTGGGGACACGGTATTACGCTGACTTTGATACTCTTTGGTGCATTGATGTTCACCATGGTGTACAAAAGCAGTCAACAAAGAATAGACCTCGTAACAGAAGACTACTACAATACCGAAGACGCCTACCAAAAACGCATGCATCGCAAGCAGCGAGGACAAGCTTTGGCTGGCACCTTCGAGGTTGCTCGCAATGCCAATGGCATTCAAATCACACTGCCAGACGGGCTCGACAGCAGCATGATTGAGGGGACGGTGTATTTCTACAATCCTACTGACAAGCGCCTTGATTTCGAAAGGCCCTTGCAGGCGCAACAGCATCTGCAACAAGTTGAAATGCCAGAAATAGCCGGCGGGCGCTGGACGGTGAAGGTGGATATCCCCGGTGATTCAGGCTACTATTTCGAGCAAAACATCTTTCTATAATGGACGTTTGGGTTGCCTTTAGCCTTGGCCTCTTAGGAAGTCTACACTGCGCAGGCATGTGCGGCCCTATTGCATTGGCACTTCCCTTGGGTAACAAGTCCACCTGGCAAAAATGGTTGGGCGTAAGCAGTTATAGCTTGGGGCGTATTGCCACTTATGCGCTTATCGGACTGCTGTTTGGCCTATTTGGGAAGGGCCTTGCATTGGCCGGTTGGCAGCAATGGGTGAGCATTGCTACAGGAGCTGTTCTTGTGATGAGTATTGTTCTTCCCAATCACCTGCTTCACCGATTCAGCATTACCGCACCTATTGCCCGTTGGACAGGCGGCTTAAAGAAGCAAATGCTCCGCTTTATGCAAGCCGATAAACCTTTCACTTTATTCACCTTCGGGCTACTCAATGGCCTCTTGCCGTGCGGATTGGTCTATTTGGCCGTCATGGGAAGCCTCGCTGCTGGAACCGCACTAAACGGGGCGCTTTTTATGGCTTTGTTTGGATTGGGTACCGCCCCTATGTTGATGGGTGTGGCACTGGCCGGACAACTCATCAGCGGACAATTGAGAATGCGGTTTAGGAAGGTGGTGCCAGTTGCCGTGGTGTTGATCGGTTTTCTGTTTATTCTTCGCGGACTAGGATTGGGAATCCCCTATTTGAGTCCACCAAACGGCGCCTTACAAGTAGAAGCCACAGCCTCTTGCTGCTCGCCCGATGAGCATGCTTCAGGGGAAGCAAGTAGCTGCCATTGAGCTTATTGCTTCACTAAACGCTGAACAGCTGTTTGACCACTAATGCTTCTGAGTACCACTAAGTAGATTCCACGCGGAATGAAGTCGCATTTCACCTTCTTTTGCCCTGTTTCGATGAATGGCTGATCAAGCTGCCGTCCACTGAGGTCATAAATAGTTACAGATTGAAGGATTTGACCTGGCCAATCCACACTAAAAATATCGTCTGCTGGATTGGGGAAAAGCCTGCATTGATTGGATGGCTGAGGCTCTGAAATACCAAAGGCATTGGTGGGCAAAAGTTGGAGTACCCAGATGTTTCGAGGGGCCAATGTGCGGCTCATCTGAGCAGAAACAATGTCACCTTGGGCAAGTACTTGCAGTGCACCCACAGTATCTCCCGACAACAAATCAACAGCCACATAATCATCCGGCAGCAAAGTAGAAGCCGTGAGATGCAAGGTGGGTTGCACAGCGGCGTTGCCACTTAAATTGGCCACTATCAGCAGGCCTTGGTTGCCCAAAATTCTCGCAAATGAAATGGCCTGGGGTTCATCAACATCCAGCAAAAGCGGATAACCTTTTTGCAAGATTTCATTGCTTCTTCTCAATTGAATCAACTGGCGATAGGTGTTGAGCAGCGACGAACCATTGTTGTTCATGGTAGCCACATTGTACTGACCAAAATTGCCATTGACGCCAATCCAAGGTGTGCCTGTGGTAAAGCCTGCCCAATTGGCGCTAGACCATTGCATCGGTCGGCGAATGTTCTCATGGGCACCTGTTCCAGTCATGCCAATCTCTTCACCGTAATAAATAAACGGTGTACCGGGCATGGTCATCAAAAGACCAGCCGCCAGCTTCATCTTGCTCACATCTTCCCCAAAAAAACTCATCACCCGATCTTGGTCGTGATTGGTGAGAAATGGGGCCAATTGCAATTGGGGATAAGCATTGACAATGGGAATAAAGTTGTTCTCGAAAATGCTTGTATTCGCTGTATTCACAGTTTGCAAGAGGGTTCCTGCCAGATCAAACTCAAAACACAAATCAAGTAAGGTGGTATCAACATACGGAACCACCTCCGCAGTTGTACTCCACACTTCTCCAACAGAGAGCGCTTGGGCATTCACAGAACGAATACGTTGCTTGTATTCCTGCAATAGTTGAAAAGTCTCGGGAGTATTCTCCAATACCGGAAAATCTTCATCTAAATACTTGATGGCATCTAATCGGAAGCCATCCACGCCTTTGTTGAGCCAAAATTCTGCAGCATCAAGCATGGCCAATTTCACCGCCGGCTCATTGTAGTTCAGATCGGGCATGCCACTCCAAAATAATCCGTAGAAATAACGACTTCCCCAGCTATGCCAAACAGGCTGCCCCCAAGGTCCGGAATAAGCTGAATCTACCGGGGACCAGATATAGTGATTGGCATGCGGACCGTTGGGATTGTTCGCTGAGGAAGTAAACCAAGGATGCTGGGTGGAAGTGTGGTTCATTACAAAATCAAGGATCACTTTGATTCCACGCGCATGGGCGCTGTCAAGAAAAGCTTCAAAGTCTGCCATGCTTCCATAGTCAGGATTGATGGCTTCGTAATTGGTAACATCATACCCATGGTAGGAAGGCGAAGGCATTACGGGCATCAGCCAAATGCCATCAATTTCGAGATCTGTTGTTGTAGAAGGATCCCCATCGTTGAGGTAATCGAGTTTTTGGATGATGCCTTGAAAGTCTCCAATGCCATCGCCATCAGCATCATAGAAGCTTCGAACAAAAATTTCATAGAACACCGATTCATTCCACCAGTAAGTGGCATAATTGGTATCGGCCTGAAATTGACATGGGCCACATTCACTAAAACAAACTACTGCAAGGGTTTGTGGTGCCAAGCTGCCTTGTGTGTACCGGGTAACAAGCGCGGTGGGCGATGAACATGGGCCGGGCACCATTTCCTCGTCTGCCGAAGAGTTGCCGTTGTAGAATTTATAGCGCACCATATTGGTGTCTTGTACAAAGGCGGTCACTTCGTACACCTCATCATTGTCTGTATCAAACATCGGGAGCGCATCAGGCTGCCATCCGAAGCCGTATCCGGCCATTCCCAGCCAGTCACCGGATACATGCACCCCATGAATTCCCACATTTTGCTGACTCATATCCACCTGAAAGCGAATCAGTCCTTCGCATTGGTCAAAGGAGTGTGGAGGAAGATCAGCTCCATAAGGTCCTACCGCCAGTTCGCGATTGAAATTGCCCGCACCATCAGCACGGCCGCAATCAGGACCAAGCAACTCGGTGGGGTCTCCCCAGCTACTGCCATTGATGAACTTATAAGCATAAAGCCCGGCAGGTAACTGAAAGCTGATTTCATAAATGCTGTCTTGATCGGCATCTTGCAAATAGAGTTGCCCGGGATTCCAATTGTTGCCACCTATCAAACTCTGGAAATTGCCCGCCACAGAAGGTCCGGTGGCAGCAATAGATTGGCCACGCATATCAATGCGCAAAGTCACCGGATAGGTTTGGGCCCACATACCCAAACTGAACCATGCAGAGAATAGCCAAATCAACAAGCCTCGTAAATTATTCATTGAAAGTTCTTTAGTGTTCAGAACATAAATCCGAATCGGATGACCGGATTGGAATAGAATGAACGAGGTTCATCCAAAACATTCCAGTAAATACCGAGAAAGCCCCCTTGGCCAGGAGGAAAATAAGTGGCTCCTACGAAGAGATGGGGTACCCAAAGCCGATCGATCTCGTACTCAAAAGTTTGCGGATTGATGATGTATACATCCGCATTGATCAAGTCGAACTCTGCGCCTACGCCCACTCCTTGAAAGAGGTTGTAGTTCACAAACGGATTGATGCCATAAACACTTTGCTCGAGGGCCGGCGTAAACCGGTTGTCTTTTGAATAGATGTACGTTACCCCTATGCCGGTGAGCAGCCGATCAGTGGCATAATAGCCCACACGAGGATTGAGCATGATGTAGGTAAACGAGCCAAAGTTCAACCAAACGGCACCTCCGTAGGTCATGCGGTCCCAATCAAAACCTTGTTGACTTTTTGATTTAGACGGTGCAGGTTTGGCGGGTGCAGGAATGGGTTCCTCCTTGATCTCTTCGGGCTCAGAAGCCTGTTGCTCAGTATCTTTATCTGACTTTCTGTCAAATCTCTTGGGCACTTGTCCCCAAGCAGTTTGGACAAATAAACCCATCAAAACCACCAAGGTGAGCGGAAAGCGAAACCCGAGATGCAACATGATTCAAATATAACCACCCAAAGGTGGTGGTTTTGCACTTTCTTACGCCATTGATTGTTGTACTTTTGAGCAGAAGACATACCCCACTTCCAGTTACACGATATGCATCGTTTTTCCTTTCTGGGAAGCACCCACATCGGGTTCATTGATGAACTCTATCAGAAATACCTCCAGTATCCTGACAGTATTGAACCAAGTTGGCGTGCCTTTTTTCAAGGCTATGACTTTGCTCGCGACAATGGCGATCTAGCCTTTGATGCCGACCAAGCGTTGGCCATGGATGAGATTCCGGATGAGCTTCGGAAAGAATTCATGGTCATTGACCTCATCAATGACTATCGCAAAAGAGGCCATCTTTTCACATCTACCAATCCGGTGAGAACCCGGCGGAGTTATTCGCCCAGTTTAGACATTCACCATTATGGTTTGGCAGAATCAGATCTTGACCAGCCGTTTATGGCGGCCAAGGAAGTGGGCATCAAGGCGCCATCTACCCTGCGGGAAATTATTGAGCACTTGCATCGGATTTATTGCCAAAGCATTGGTATTGAATTCGTTTACATTAGAGACAAAGAAGTGGTTTCTTGGATCCTGTCCAAGATTCACCAGAATGACAATCAGCCCAGTTTCAATACTGATCAGAAGAAGCGCATTTTGGGCAAGCTCAATGAAGCCGTGGCCTTTGAGAGCTTCCTGAACACCAAATTTGTAGGGCAAAAGCGCTTTTCTATTGAGGGGGCGGAATCGCTTATACCGGCCTTGGACATCCTCATCGAAAGGGCCAGTGATTTAGGCGTTCGCGAGGTGGTCATGGGAATGGCTCATCGCGGGAGATTGAACGTATTGAGCAATATCTTCGGGAAGAGCCCGAAAGAGATTTTTAGCGAATTTGAAGGGAAGGTTTTTGATGAGGATGGCTTTGATGGGGATGTGAAATATCACCTCGGCTATTCCACTGAAAAAACCCTGGCCAACGGAAAGGATATTCGGTTAAACCTCTCTCCCAACCCCTCCCACTTAGAGGCGGTTGATGGCGTGGTGGAAGGCATTGCCCGAGCACAAATCAACAATGCCCACGGATCTACCGCCGGGAAAGTGCTGCCCATCTTGATTCATGGTGATGCAGCGGTGGCCGGACAAGGAGTAGTGTACGAAGTGGTGCAGATGGAAACCCTTGATGGGTATAAAACCGGCGGCACCATTCACATTGTGATCAACAATCAGGTGGGCTTCACCACCAACTACTTAGACGGAAGGTCTTCTACCTACTGTACAGACATCGCCAAAGTGGTTTTGGCTCCCGTATTGCACGTGAATGGAGATGATGTAGAAGCTGTTATTCACGCCATGCTGTTCGCTGCTGAATATCGCCAGCGCTACCACAAGAATATCTTCATTGATCTCTTGTGCTATCGCAAGTACGGGCACAATGAAGGAGATGAGCCCCGCTTTACCCAACCACTACTTTACAAGACCATCGCCAAGCACCCCAATCCGCGCAAGATTTACGCAGATAAATTGATGCAACAAGGATTGGTGGGCGAACAGATTGTGAAAGAGATGGAGCAGGAATTTAAGGCCCTGCTGCAAGAACGCTACGACGAGTCTAAGAAAATAGAGCGTAATGTGATCACGCCATTCATGCAAGATCACTACACCCATCTGCGGAGTTCCAAGCTCGTTGACTTTGACCTTTCACCGGAGACGGGTTTCTCTGAAGCCGAATTGAAGTTCATCGCAACGCGCATCACCACCCTTCCAGACGGAAAAAAGTTCTTCAACAAAATTGTGCGCCTCTTGGCAGACAGAAGGCGGATGGTAGAGGAACTCGATCGCCTCGATTGGGGAATGGCCGAACTGCTGGCCTATGGAAGCTTGCTGCTCGAAGGTTTTAATGTTCGGGTAAGTGGCGAAGATTGTGAACGCGGAACTTTCAGCCATCGCCATGCGGTCATCAAAGTAGAAGACTCCGAGGAAGAATACAACCTCCTCAATGGCATGCGCGAGGGACAAGGAAGGATGGCCATCTACAATTCGCACCTATCAGAATACGGCGTTTTGGGCTTTGATTACGGCTATGCCTTGGCCAGTCCGAATACCCTCACCATCTGGGAAGCCCAGTTTGGCGATTTTGTCAATGGTGCCCAAATCATCATTGACCAATTCATCTCTGCTGCTGAAGACAAATGGCGTATACAGAATGGCTTGGTGATGTATTTGCCCCACGGCTATGAAGGCCAAGGAGCAGAGCATTCCAGCGCACGACTTGAGCGTTTTCTGCAACTCTGTGCCCAAGAGAATATTCAAGTGGTGAATGTCACCACTCCGGCCAACTTCTTCCATCTGCTCCGCAGACAACTGCACAGACCTTTCCGAAAGCCATTGGTGATCATGACGCCCAAGAGCTTGCTGCGACATCCGCGTTGCACCTCCAGTTTGAGTGAACTGGCCGAAGGCAGATTTATGGAAGTGCTGGATGATCCAACAGCAGAGGCCAACAAAGTGAAGAAGTTGGTATTCTGTTCGGGTAAGCTTTACTACGAGTTGGTAGAAAGGAGAGAAGAGTTGGCCGCCCACGACGTAGCCATTGTAAGACTGGAGCAATTGTATCCTTTTCCTGAAAAGGCATTCAGAAGCATTTTGGAAAAGTACCAAGGCGCAGAAAAGATTGTATGGTCACAAGAAGAGCCCGCCAATATGGGAGCCCGGGCCCATGTACTGTTGACTATTAGAGATGTGAAATGGTTAGAAGTAAGTGCTCCGGCCAGTGCTTCACCCGCTTCTGGCTCTCATCAAGCCGCCCATAAGATTCAAGAGACCCTCATACAACGAACATTCGAAATCTAGATCCCGCATGATCCTGGAGATGAAAGTGCCCTCACCGGGCGAGTCTATTTCAGAAGTAGAAATCGCTAGCTGGTTAGTTCAAGACGGCGATTATGTAGAAAAAGACCAGGAGATCGCCGAGGTGGACTCCGACAAGGCCACACTTGCGCTTCCGGCAGAAGAAAGTGGCATTATCAAACTCATTGCTGAAGAAGGCGATGTAGTAGCCGTGGGACAAGTAGTTTGCACCATTGACACTTCCGCTGCCAAACCAGAAGGCGCAAGTAAAGCAGCAGCTCCTCAAGAAGAAAAAGCTTCTGAAGCAAAAGCCACAACTCCGGCTGCTCCTACCGCTTCTACCTATGCCACAGGAACCGCTTCACCAGCGGCCCGAAAGCTGATGGATGAAACAGGAGCGAAAGTTTCTCAAGGAAGCGGAAAAGACGGCAGAATTACCAAGGCAGATGTATTGGAAGCCGCTGCAAGTATGGGCAGCAATACCTCTGGAGCTGCGCGGCATAGCGATCGCAAACGCATGAGCAGCTTGCGCAGAAGTCTTTCCAAGCGCTTGGTTTCAGTAAAAAATGAAACGGCCATGCTCACCACCTTTAACGAGGTGGATATGAAACCCATTTTTGATCTGCGCAAAGCACACAAAGATGCTTTTGGCGAAAAGCACGGAGTAGGTTTGGGCTTTATGTCTTTCTTCACCAAAGCCTGTGTTCGTGCCCTGCAGATGTACCCCGGAGTGAACGCTATGATTGACGGTGACGATATGATCACCTTTGATTATTGCGACATCAGCATTGCCGTTAGCGGACCAAAAGGACTCATGGTTCCCGTTGTGCGCAATGCCGAAAACCTCAGCTTTGCCGGAGTTGAAAAAGAGATCAAACGACTGGCCATCCGCGTAAGAGATGGGGTGATAAGCTTAGACGAAATGACCGGGGGCACCTTTACCATCACCAATGGAGGGGTGTTTGGTTCAATGCTCTCAACCCCCATCATCAACCCGCCGCAGAGCGCCATCTTGGGCATGCACAACATCGTTGAACGCGCAGTGGTAGTTGATGGGCAAATTGTGGTTCGTCCGATGATGTACGTGGCCCTGTCCTATGACCACCGCATTATTGATGGCCGTGAAAGTGTAGGATTTTTGGTAGCCGTTAAAGAGGCTTTGGAAAATCCGCAAGAGCATCTGATGAACCAAAATATCCAGAAGGCCCTCGAACTGTAATTTGCCCAAATGACTGACCAAGAGATTGCTCGGAGCTTCACGCCTGAGCCTATAGTGGAAGTAGCATCGAAGCTCGGTATTCAAGAAGAAGACGTCTATCTCTACGGTCGGCACAAGGCCAAAATTCCGCTAAGCCATTGTGAGCACCCTGGCAAAAAGGGGAAACTCGTATTGGTATCAGCCATCTCGCCAACTCCTGCCGGAGAAGGTAAAACCACTTGTACCATTGGTCTTCTCGACGGATTGAATCGCATAGGCGTAAAAGCTTCTGCAGCGCTTCGAGAGCCATCCCTCGGTCCTGTTTTCGGCATTAAGGGAGGAGCTACCGGCGGAGGATACGCCCAAGCGCTTCCGATGGAAGATATCAATCTTCATTTTACGGGTGACATCTACGCCGTTGAGCGTTCGCATAATCTGCTGGCCGCCATGATTGACAATCATTTGCACCACGGAGGAAAAGATCCCTTCTTAGATGTTCGCAACCTGCTGTTTAAGCGGGTTATGGATATGAACGATCGGGCATTGCGGCAGGTCACCATCGGACTCGGAGGTAAGGCCAATGGCATACCCAGAGAAACTGGTTTTGACATTACCGCGGCATCTGAACTCATGGCCATTCTGTGTTTGAGCACCGGCTATAAAGACTTGCGGGAACGAATCGCCAAGATTCTGCTTTCGGTTGATAAAAGTCAAGCCGTTTTTGCTGGTGCACTTCAGGCAGAAGGGGCTATGGCCGCTTTGATGCGAGATGCCTTCACCCCAATTTGGTACAAAGCCTCGAAGGAAATCCCATCTTTATGCATGGTGGTCCTTTTGCCAATATTGCCCAAGGAACCAATAGCCTGTTGGCCACCTATGCTTCTATGAACCTCAGCGAGGTAACCGTAACTGAAGCGGGCTTTGGGTTTGATCTTGGCGGAGAAAAATTCATTGACATCAAGTGCAGAACGGGCAATTTGTTTCCTGATGCTTTGGTACTGGTAGCCACAATTCGCGCCCTGAAGTACCATGGAGAGCAGGCCCTGGCCGATTTGAGAACCGAGAATCTCGAGGCCCTTCGCCATGGTTTTTCCAATCTCAAACACCACATCCGAAATGCCAAGCAATTTGGACTAAAGCCTATTGTGGCCATCAATCGCTTTGTGAGTGACACTCCTAAGGAAATTCAATTGCTCATGGATTTGTGCAAGGCGCATGGCATTGAAGCAGTGGTGAGCGATGCGTGGGCCAAAGGAGGTGAAGGGGCAGAAGAGCTGGCGGAAGCAGTAAAAAGGCACTTGGAAAGTGAAACTACTTCCCCTTCGTTCTTATATCCCAAGGAAGCCAGCTACGAAGAGAAAATTCAAACCCTGGCCTTGCAATATTACGGGGCTGATGAAGTGGAGATTGCACCCAAAGCCAAAAGGAAAATTCAATTCCTCGAAGCCCATTTGGGCACCCATATGCTGGTATGCATGGCCAAAACGCAGAAATCTATATCTGACGATCCTTCACGATTGGGCAGTCCGAGCAACTATACTTTCCGCGTAAGTGATGTAGAAGTGAGTGCAGGAGCAGGATTTATAGTGCCCTTGGCCGGTGAAATGATGCGCATGCCCGGGCTTCCGGTAAAACCGGCCGCCCAAGGCATGACACTGGATGATGACGGAAAGATGTCAGGACTGATCTGAGCTGTTCCAATAAGATTTTAGCGCTTCAAAATGGGCGAGAAATGCCTTCCGACCGGTTTTGGTTAATTCGCATTGGGTACTCGGAT
>CAZDPF010000016.1:0-19797 GCA_964507215.1 uncultured Chryseobacterium sp.
TTCGCCTTGGGGAAGGCCATGGAACGAACGAATGTGGTGACGCTTGCTAAAAACCATTCCGCCTTCCGCCGTCATCAACACATTGGCATCAGCGGTGCCCCAATTGCCTACCACGTATTTCCAATCGGTATTGTCTACACTTTGGTCTGTGATTAGCCCAAAATGACCATAGATTGTCTGTTGGCCACTAAGCGCCGCATTGCCTTCTGCGCTGTTATAGCGAATCTCCACGGTATCATCGGGCTCAAACCACTTGGGGATGACCGTTACTTGTGACCAGGCCGAAACCGTAATCAGCAATCCAAAGAGGGGGGTGAAGAGAAACCCTTGTAAAGTTTTCATATAGAGATAGGTGTGTTGTGGGAGGCACAAAATAGGAAAAATGTACTTTGTACACTAAGGGTTGTTTTTATAGAAAACATGGTCAAATTAATAATTCTTAACAGTCATGTTTTCAGGAAACTACGCATTTTAAAAGCTGATTATGTCATCCTTTAATGAAAGCTGATTATGGTCGCTAAAAAGAATGCTCGTCATGTTTTCCACCACTTTTTGAACAGGAAGCCTTACAGAATGATCTCAAAAAGGAAGCATCTGCTCAGATGGAAATTGGCTTTGTTCCGAAAACCACTTAATGATGATAGGCTATTAATTACCTAGAATCTCTCCCCAAAGTTCTTCGGGCTTGCCGTGGGCAATAAACCGATCAGGTACACCTCTGGGTATTAATCGAATTCCCAAATCGGCTACTGCAGCGGCCGTGGCCTCCCACAAACCGCCTATGGCACTGCCATCTTCCCATACCTCCAAACTGTGCAGCTGCTTGGCAAACCGTTGCACCTCCCGCACCGGAAAGGGCTTCACCCGATGAATAATAGCCATCGGGCCGGCAAAAGCTTGTTCCGGTAAAAGCGATTGCGCATGACCAAGCACAATTCTGCCAATTCCCCCTTCGCCCTCCACCAACTCAAAAAGCTGTATCGGCGCGCGGTCTAATTCCACATGCCTAAACGTTTCAGCCTTCGGAATGCGAACCATCAAAGGGCCTTGGTGCTGTAGGCTGTAGCGCAAAATTTCAGAGAGCATGTCCCCGTTGGCCGCATCCCAGATTTCCATATTGGGGATGCTGCGAAACAAGGCAACATCAAAAACCCCATGGTGGGTGGGTCCATCGGAACCTGTAATCCCAGCCCGGTCTAGTACAAAAGTCACCGGCAAATGCTGCAGGGCTACATCGTGAATGATTTGATCGATGGCGCGTTGACTAAAACTACTATACAAATGGCAAAAGACGCTTTGTCCGCCAGCGGCCAAACCGGCCGAAAAGGTGACCGCATGTTGCTCGGTAATGCCCGTATCAAACACCCTATGCGGATAGCGCCTTCTGAGGTCTCCCAGCCACGCGGCTTCAATCATGGCCGGACTCACCACGGCAACATCAAGCCCTTCCTCAAGCATTTCCTGCATACAAGCACCAAACACTTCGGAGAAGTCCATAGTGCCTGCCGCTTTTGGCACCTTGCTTCCTTGGGCTCGGTCAAATGCCGGATGGCGGGTTTGCACATGTAACAGCTGAAGACCGCCTTTTTCGAGCACTTCTTCTAAAGCGGGCAGCAACTGACGCATTCGATGGCCGTCTACTGGTCCGGTGTAATTCCAATTCAAGGCATCAAAGAAGGCGGCATACTTGCGCTGGTGATGCAAGGCACCTACGTTCAGATCAAGGCTTCGGCTGTTGTCGTTGAGAATCACCAACAGGTCGAGATCGAGATCAGAAAGGTGATTCAGCGCCTCAAATGCTTGTCCTGCCGT
This sequence comes from uncultured Chryseobacterium sp., assembly GCA_964507215.1. GTDB lineage: Bacteria > Bacteroidota > Bacteroidia > Flavobacteriales > Schleiferiaceae > RFXV01. The sequence goes on from CAZDPF010000016.1 coordinate 1,813, forward strand.
TAATGCGCCATCGCCAATAACGGCTACGTATTTTCGGGAAATACCCTTCAAGCGATCAGCCATCGCCAAGCCCCCCAAAGCGCTGATAGAGGTGCTTGAATGGCCGGTACCAAAAGGATCGAAAAGGCTTTCTTCCCTTCTCGGAAAGCCACTAATGCCATGCAGGGTGCGCATCTTCAACAGCTCTTCTGCTCTGCCCGTGAGCCATTTGTGCACATAGGCTTGATGCCCTACATCCCAAATGAGCAAATCATGGGGCGTGTTCAAACGTGCGTGCAAGGCAATGCTCAACTCAGTTACGCCCAAGCTGCTTTCTAAATGGGCTTTTTTACCCGGTGAAAGTTGCATGAGCTCTTGTTTGACCATATCTGCCAAGGCCTGAAGTGCTTCGGGAGTCATTGCGCGAAGCTCCTCTAGCGAGGGGGGCTGCAAAGAAGAGGAGGGGGTCTTCATGTGCCAAAAGTACGGGCTTCCGTGAGCGGGTCAAGCGCTGTTCGGAAGTCGTAGATAATGGTTTGATGATAGCGTTCTCCCGGACGTAGAATGTTCATGGAGGAATCTGCCGCGTGCACGGTGATGGGCGCGTACTGTGGCTCCACACAGAAGCCAGCATATGCACCGTACAGCTGATGGTTTTTCCCGGGCAGATCCTTCATTTTGTTGGCGGTGAAAAATTGAAATCCGGGTCGGTTGGAATAAACAGCAAGGCTTCTCCCCGAAGCAGGATGATAGCAGCTTGCTTGAAGAATGGCTTGATTCGGGCAATGACCTTGAAGCCAATAAAACAGATCAAATCCTTGGTTTTGGATGAGCTCGGGATGTTCGGAGCGCAGGCGCGAAGCCAGCAGCTCAGGCCCACCAAAGTCCAATGCCCCATCGACATCCAAGATTTCTCCAGTAACTACTCCTGATGGGCTCGCGGGCATATAATGACGAGCTGGCGTATAAAACACATGATCACCTATATCACCAAAGCCGGCCAAATTGAAATAGGCATGCTGGGTGAAGTTGGCCGGTGTGGGCGCGTCTGTTTCTGCTTCAAGGCTTAGCGAAAGTACCATGGGATCTTCGAGGCGATAAACGGCGCTTACTTCGAGCTGTCCCGGAAAACCTGAATCGCCCGCTTTAGAGGAAAGCCTCGCCCTTAGCTCCACCGCATTACAGTGGGTCACTTCCCACTGTTGCCGATGAAATCCTGAGGTTCCGCTGTGCAACAGCTGATGGGGAAGGTTCTCTTCCAATGGGAAAGCTTGTCCGTCAATCACCACATGGGCAGGAGAAATGCGATGGGCATAACGTCCAATAATGGCGCCCATCATCCAATCTGGCAGCTGCTTATAGGCCGGCAAATCGTCATAGCCAAGCACTACATCGGCGCGTTCGCCTTGGGCATCGGGCACCCATAATTCGGTTAATCGAAGTCCGTACGAGGTAAACCGCGCTTGCAAGCCTTCCTGACTTCCTAGGGTGAACCACGGCGCAGCTTGCGCAGAAAGAGGAGCAGTCACCGTTGAATTAGGGCAATCGATAGGTGAGGCAAACGGCTCCGGAAGGATAAGACTGTACGCCTTGCAGTTTGAGCAAGTGATCTACTTCCAAAGTTTGAAAAAGATCAATGCCGTCATCCAGCACTATGGGCATTACAAATACTTGAAGCTCATCAATTAGTCCTTCTTCCAGCAACATCCCATTCACCATTCCCCCGCCAATCAGCCAGATATTTCCTCCACTTTGGCGCTTGAGCTGCTTCACAAAATTGATGTGGTTTTCGTGTACAAACTCCACATGCTCAAAGGGTTCGGGATTGCTTTTTGTGGTGAAGACGTAGTTCTTCTTACCGATATAAGGAAATTCAATGCCCCAGCTTCTGATTTGCCTGTAGGTGTTATAGCCCTGAATGGTGGTGTCTATCGATTCATAAAATTGGGCGTAGCCGTGATCGTCTTCTTGCGGATTGGGAATTTCTTGGAGCCAGTCTACGGTGCCGTCGTTCTTGGCAATCTTGCCATTGAGACTGCTGGCGATGTACAGAATGATGTTGCGCATGGTGGGGGCTTAGTCAGTTCTCTAAAGTACGAAGCCGATGCCATCAGCGCTTGGCCTTTTGTAAATGCAGCAAATGCTTGTATTTCCAGTATTGATAGCGCATGGCAATTCGATTGGCAGTCCAACCTGCGCGTCCATCTAAAAATCCGGCCCGCAGCACATAATCTCTTACAAAACTGAAGACCGGATTGAGCCAAACCTCCAGTGTATGGGTGCGTTTGCCACGTTCAAAGTAAGCTTGGGCACTGATGCGGGCAAAGCGATCCATCTGTTGAAGGTGAGCCTCCACACTGTCATACGTATAATGCAGTAGATCGCCTGCCAATCGTTCTGCTTCCACCCCTTTTTGCAGAATAACTTGATCATGTGGATTGAGCCCGCCCCAACAGCCCACAGATCGATGCCACAACCGAATTTTCCGATCAGGATACCATCCGCCATGTTTGAGCCAGGTGCCGCAATAGTTGTTCAAGCGATTGAAGGAATAAGCCATATTGTTGAAGCCTTTCTCTTTGATGTTCAAGATAGAAGCTTGCAGTTCTTTGCTCAACACTTCATCTGCATCCAACGAAAGCACCCAATCAAAAGATGCCTGTTGCATGGCGAAGTTCTTTTGTTGAACATGTCCCTCAAAAGGATGGTACAGTACCCTGGCGTTTAGTGATTTGGCTATTTCAACCGTTCGGTCTGTTGAGCCAGAATCTACCAACAAGATCTCATCAGCCAGGGGCTGAAGACTCCGAAGACAATCGGCAATTCGCTTTTCTTCATTGAAAGCGATCACAACGGCAGACAAACGGCTCATGGGGCGAATTTCGGCAATCCATCGGCGTGAGGAAGCACAAAAAAGCCCCGCATGCGGGGCTCGATGAATGGCCAAGAGAATAGACTAGTACTCATGAAGCGTTAAGAAGGGCAGGCGCGTATGGAAGGCCACTTGGCTGGTCATGCTCTTGTGGAACAAGCCCTGTAGGAAGCCATATCGCCTGGCCATCATAGACAAAAGGCCTACTTTGTTGACTTCGGCAAACTTGAGGATGGTCTTTTCCAAGCTTTCGTTCTGGTCTACAATATGAAAGCTTACCGCACAGCCTTCAAAAGCTTTTTCATAGTACGGCTTGTTGATCACCTTCAATTCCGGACCGTCAGGGTCTTGCACGTGCAGTACCATAATCTCGGCCTCATAAAGTTGGGCAAGTGTTCGGAGCTGACTTAAAGCGCCTGTTTCTCCTTTCTCATTGAGGTCGCAGGCGTATACTATGCGCTTGACCTCGCCCAATTCCCCTTTGGCGGGCACGGCTAAAACCGGACAGTCTACCGCGTGAAGAATGCTGGCTGCATTGCTCCCAATCAGTACTTCTTCTATGCCACTAGCGCCTTTGGTTCCGAGCACCACCAAATCTCCGTCTTCTTTTTTCACCACCTCTTTCACAGAGCGAATGGGGTTTCCCAAACGAGATTCTGTGGTAAAAGGCACTCCTGTTTCTTTTAAATTTTCGGCAATATCTGCCAGTCCTTCTTCAGAGTTATTCTTCATGATGTCTAGCAAAGAGGTAGTCATCACGTTTTGACTATAGGGAAGGTCGTAGGCATTGAAGATCACCAAACGGCCATTGGCTCGGCGGGCGATATCTACGGCCAGCTCGAGTGCCTTTTGGGCATTCTCAGAAAAATCAGTTGGAACGATGATGGTTTTCATGATGGGGAGTATTTAGTCAAAGGTAAAGGCACTTTTACGGCTTTTCGTATGATGATTGTCAATTTGCCAGAGATTAAAGGCATAAAAAAACCCCCTCCGCTAAAAGCGGGGGAGGCTTCTAAAAATCTATTCGAGGGATTATTCTCCTTGGCCCAGTGAAAAACCGAGTTTACCGTCAAAACGGTAGAGATTTTCACTCTTGATGATGTTGAGGCCAGCTTCATGGATGTTTTTCATGATGGCAAGAACATCTTCATAGGAGCCAACGGCTTCGCGATTTGCGCTGGTAAAGCGGCAACGCCAATGGTCTGTGCAGAAGGTTTCAGGATGTCCGTCAGGATACACTTTCTGACCACGGTTGGAAATCAAGCCAATTTGGAACTGCTTGTGCCCCAGCTTCTCCAGCATACCGCCCAATACATTCGGATCTCGGTTCTCACCGGTCCAATGCAAGAAGATATCTACACCTACCAATTCTTTCTTGGCTACATGGGTAGTTTTGAAAGCCCCTTGAATCTTGCTACTTCCGCCTTGGCCATAGTGCACAGCCTTGAGCATTTGCGGACGTTGACCGAGGCGAGCAATCACCGCATCGGCAAATTCACTGGTGCCTACTTTTTCAGTGCTGACACCTTCTTTAAAGAGGTCGTAAGTATGCACGCCATCTTCCATGGTTCTCAACCAGGCATTGTGCACTTTTTCAGCTACATCAGGCTGCCCGATGTAAACCAGCATTTGCACTGCGCCAAGAAGCAATCCGCTTGGATTGGCCATATTTTGGCCAGCTCTGCGGGGTGCTGAACCGTGAATGGCTTCAAACATGGCGTAGTCTGCTCCAATGTTGGCCGATCCTCCCAATCCTACAGAACCAGTGATCTGGGCAGCTACATCGCTTAGGATATCTCCGTAGAGGTTGGGCATTACAATTACATCGAAGTTCTCAGGTGAATCAGCCAGTTTGGCCGCCCCGATGTCAACAATCCAATGTTCTGCTTCCAACTCCGGGAATTCAGCAGCCACTTCATCAAAGACCTTATGGAAGAGACCATCTGTGATCTTCATGATATTGTCTTTGGTGAAGGCGGTTACCTTCTTTCGTCCGTATGCCTTGGCGTATTCAAAAGCGAAGCGGATGATTTTTTCTGTTCCCGGACGAGAGATCAGTTTCAGACATTGGGTGACCTCGTCAGTTTGTTGGTGCTCGATGCCGGCGTAGAGGTCTTCTTCATTCTCCCGCACAATGACCACATCCATTACGGGGTGTTTGGTAGCCACATAAGGGTGGTAAGAGATGCAGGGACGAACATTGGCGTACAGTCCCAAGGTTTTGCGAGTGGTAACGTTCAAGCTCTTGTATCCGCCGCCTTGTGGGGTGGTGATGGGCGCTTTGAGGAAGACTTTGGTGCGGCGCAGTGATTCCCAAGATTCAGGAGCGATGCCGGCCGTATTTCCGCTGAGGTATACCTTCTCCCCAATGTCAATGTTCTCAATCTCAAGGTCAGCTCCTGCTGCCAATATAATTTTGAGGGTAGCATCCATGATTTCCGGCCCAATGCCGTCGCCATGGGCTACTGTGATGGGAGTCTTTGCCATTTTGCTTGATTTTTTTTTTCGAAGAGTTGCGAAGATACGCAGCCGCTTTGGGCTGTGGAATTTATTTGTGTAGGAAAGCAGCCAACCACTGTCTTACAAGAGGGCTAGGTACATTCTCACGAGGCCAAATAACTCAAAACTGCCTGTGCAACTGCATCGCCCTCTACGGCTCTTCTTCGGGGTCTTTCTCCTCTAAATTCAATGGCTTGAAGCGCCTTCCTATGCTCTTTTGTCCCACAAAGCGATCAAGGGTCAACAGCAAAGATGGCAGTATGATCAAATTGCTCAACATGGCCAAAAACAGCGTAATAGAAACCAATGCGCCCAAGGCTTGGGTTCCACCAAACTCAGAGGCCAAGAAAATGGAGAACCCAAAGAACAACACCACCGATGTATAGAACATACTTACACTGGTTTCTCTGATGGCTTCTACCACAGATTCGCGCATGTCCCAACGCGTACGCTGCAACTCTTGCCGGTATTTGGCCAAGAAGTGGATGGTGTCATCAACCGAAATCCCGAAGGCAATGCTGAAAACCAAAATGGTAGAAGGCTTGAGCGGAATTCCGGTAAAGCCCATGATGGCGGCGGTAAGTATCAAGGGCAATAAGTTGGGGATGAGTGAAATGATGACCATCCGCAAAGACTTAAACAAAAAGGCCATCATGATAGAAATGACCAAAATGGCGAGCAAAAGACTGATGATCAAATTTTTGATCAAATAGGTGGTGCCGTGCAAGAAGAGCACGCTAGCTCCGGTAATGGTTACTTCAAAACGTTCAGGGTCAAACACTTCTTCGGCAATTTCATGCAAGCGGGTTTCGAGTTCCCGCATTTCTTCAGTGCCAATATCAGCCACTTGCATCCCGATGCGCGCGCGAGTTCCTGTACTGTCAATGAGTGAACTGAGCATATTGCTGTAGCCTTTTCCAGATGGCAATGCCCCCAGTACCCACTGGCGATCTTGCCGATTCACCAATCCATAAAACTGCGGGTCTCCGCTGTAAAAACCTTGTCGTGCAAACTTGGTGAGATCCGTTATGGCCAAAGAGCGCGAAAGCAGCGGAATGCTGTCTAACCTTTGTTGAAACTCATTGATCTTGTTGAGTGCGCTCAGTTTCTCAATGCCGCCTTCTTGCTTGCTTTCTACTACAACCTCCAAAGGAACCACGCCTCTAAAATGCTGTTCTAGGAATTTCAAATCGAGGTAAACAGGATCGTTTCTTTGAAAGTCGTCTGTGAGATTTCCGGTGGTTCTAATTTGTTGGATGCCGAAGAATCCAGCCACTAAGATGGCCGTAGATACCAAATACACCGCCGGTCTACGGTGGGCCACCGTGTGGATGAGAAAGCCATTCATTCTCGAAACCCATCGGCGATCAAGATGGGCATAATGGCGCTCTTTGGGATTGTCTAAGTAGCTGTAAATAATGGGGATAAGAATAATAGAGAGCAAATAGACCACCAAAATATTGATGAATGCTACCACGCCAAATTCCTTCAAAATGACACTCTCAGTCAAGGTAAACGAGGCAAAACCCAGTCCGGTGGTCACATTGGTCAACAAAGTGGCATTTCCAATCTTCCTGATTTTCCGCTGAAGGGCCAAGACCTTATTGCCATGATGTTTGAACTCCTGGTGGAATTTGTTGATGAGGAAAATGCAGTTCGGGATGCCAATGACGATGATCAGTGGAGGTATGATAGAGCTCACCAAGGTGATGCTGTAACCCAATAAACTGATCAGGCCAAAAGCCCAAATCACCCCGAAGATGACCACCAACATGGAGATGGAAGTGGCGCGAAGACTTTTGAGAAAAAGGAAAAGCAAAAGGGCGGTCACGGCTAGGGCCAATCCGATGAAAATGAATACCTCCCGTTTGATCTTGGTGGTATTGGCCATTCGGATGTGGGGCAAACCCGAAATGTGAATCTCTTCACCGGTCAATCCTTCAAACACCTTACTGATGCGTTTAATGCTTTCCACCAAGCGAATAATCTCTTGGTTATAGAGTTGGTCTACATCGAGTTGAATAAATAATAGGGTGGTGTTGCCATCTTTACTAATGAGCAAATCGCGGTAGAATGGAAGCGCCTCCAACTGTTCTTTGAGGGCCCCGGCACTTTGGGTGTTGTAGGGTTTGTTGGCCTGTAAAAGAGCCACCTGCAATTGTCCGCTGCTGTCTTTGTCAATATTGTAGAAATGGGTGATCGATACCACCTGTTCAACCCCCTGTATGGCGCGTAATGAATCAGCGAAATTTTTCCAATGATTGAGTAGCTTGGGTTGGAAGAGGTCTTCGCTTTCCATGCCCACCACCACCGTATTGGCTACCTCCCCGAAGGTTTCTTTGAAAGCTTCATACTTGATATGGGTGCTATCGTCTTTGGGAAGAATTCGAGAGAAGTGATAGGAAACCTGAACAGAGGTGGCTTTGTAAGCCATGAAGGCCGTGCTCAAGCCCACCAAGACCAACAGCCCAATGCGGTTGCGAAGAATGAGCCTAGCGATTACTGTCCACATCCGCCTAGCTCTTCACAAGATTCTACATTCCATGGGCAATATGTACGAGATCTCAACACTTAGAAGAGGCCCGTAGTGGAGAGTTTAATGCTGAAATTTTGGACAAACTCAGGCCTTGCATAAGCGCCATACCGATAATAAAAACCAAGACCGATGGTCTTGTAGAGCTTTTGAAACTCAATGCCCGATTCCCAATAAACCTCATCGGGCGCCTGTACACTGCTGAAATAAGGACGATATAAATCTGCCTGCGTCATTTGGCCCCACAAAATGCGTTGCTGCAAAACCATTCTTGGAGACCATGTTCCAATTTTCAATACACGATCCGGGAAGTAATAATCCACCAGCATCTGTACCTGAAGGTCAGCGGTAAATTCATTGTTGAACAAGGCCTCAAAGCTGTGCGGAGCTCCCAATCCAAATGATGGCTCTTCTGCCACCTGGCGCGTGCGAAGGTTTGAGCGCGGCGTAAAAAGATAGCCGGCTGCGGTAGCGCTTCCCAAGGTGGTGCCCATTTCTCCTTCCAATCGGAGGTCACCGTAGCGCAGATTCTTCCATAGTTGAACGGCTCTAAGGCTCAAACGGTGGAATATTTCATCGGCAACAGCCTCGCTTTGGTTTTGGGTTTGCCCCAAGCGGTAGTCTACTTGCACAATAGGGTAGGTGGTAGCCAATCGCCTTCTTCCGTTCGGACCTGCCATATACCGGTCGTTAGGCGCCCAGCTCAAAGCAGCGCCATACAGCATTCCCTCCCAGCTCAGTGCACCTAGAGCGAGCTCATTTTGGTATTTGGGCCAGCTGAGGGTTCGGCTTTCTTTGGTAGCAGAAAGACCTAAGGTTAAGTTCGGACGAAGGTCTATGTGCACTTGGGCAGCGGCGCGTTCCACCCAATCGAAGCGCTCAATATTGACCCAGCGTACATTACCGCCACTAAGAAAGCCCGGTTTCCTGTCGAGCATAAAGGCCGCGCCGCCCGTTTCTTCAATGTCGCGATGGTAATCAAGCACTAATGTCCACGGACCTGCAAAAACAGGTTGATATTTGAAATCAGCGCCGTATTTCCAGCCAAAATCTTGCAATCCATACCCGAAATACCCCCCAAACTGTACGTGTTGCGAAAGTCGTTCATTGGTATGAGCTCCCATTCCTAAACGCAGGCCTTCGTAGGGTAAGTTGTAGCGAAACAAGCGATCGAGATCAAAATCTACCCAGCCAAAGCGCAGCTTGCCTTGGGCCAATTGGGTGAAGAATCCCACGCGCTTTTCCAAACCTACTTCCTCACCAATAGAGTCGATAACAACAAAGGTTTGCTCTTCCTTGCTGTCTAAGGGCATGGGTCTGAGGGGAGCCCAGAACGATTCGTCTTTTTGATTGGCATCCGGACTCAAGCTCAGCTCCAAGCGCGGTATGTCTTTCTTCTGCAAGGGCGCATCAACCTGAATATCTTGGATGTAGGTTCTGCCAAAACCGTGCGGAACGGCATCGTTCACACGGATGCCACTGAACAAAAGATCAGTAAGCAATTGAACCGGAAACCAATGCGCACCATATTGCGCGTACTTCTGTTGAATTTGCACGCTGAGCGAGTTCCCCTCTGCACTGCTGTCTACAAATTCCGCCATCACATTGCGCAGTGCATAATCTCGCGTACCGATGTAGAGTGCCCCTTTCAATAAATCTTTGCGCTCGGGCTTCTTCGGTCGAAAACCCACCACATACACTGTGTCTTGATCGACTTCTGAAAACAAGGTGTCTTGTAGCAAGAAGAAATATTCGCGCATGCTGTTGTTTCGCAGCGGATTGATGAAACGAGTGAAGAGCACTTCCAATTCATCATTGTAGAATGAGAATGACTGCAATTGGGTGCCCACCAAGGTAAAAGTGGGATTTTGGAAGCCCGAGATGCGCGATGCCAACACCTCTTCATGATCGCGACTGCCTTTGATGTACTTGCGCTCAGTGGCACTTTCCATCATAAATAGGTGGTTGCGATCAAAGAACTTCTTCATCTCATAATTAGAACTGTCAATGCCGCCAATACTGTCCAACACATTCACGCTGTCTGCATTGATTGTAAAAATCAATTTGTTGTACGACTTGTATTGGAAGCTGTTCAGCGCAAGCGGATCGTTCTTCTTTCGTGCCTCTGAAGCCTTGCGAATAATGCGATGGGCTGGATTTTCGCCAGGCAAAACCGTGGCCTCCAAGAGCGTGATCCGATCTTCCTCGAGCAAGATAACCAAGGGTTTCTTCAGGTTGCCGGAAACCTGTATCGACTTCTTTTGGTAGCCCACATAAGAGAACTGCAGGCTTTGAATATTGGCTTCTACATCTAGAATGAAGTAGCCGTCAATATCTCCGGTGGTACCCCCCTTCATGCCGTTGTAGGTCACGTTCACAAAGGGAAGTGGCTCTCGGGTTTGGGCGTCGAGTACCTGACCTTCAATGTGCGACTGCGCCGAGGTCAAAAGTGGAAACAGCAGCGCAATGGCTATAAAGGAGAGGCAGCGGTAGAACATTGCCTAAAGGTAACTCAGATGATCAGCATGGCATCACCATAAGAAAGGAAGCGATATTTCTCTTTTATGGCGGTGTTGTAGGCTTCCATCAGTAGTTCATGTCCGGTAAATGCTGAGGTCATCATCATCAGCGTAGACATGGGCGGATGGAAATTGGTGACCATGCTATTGGCCAGTCGGAATTCGTAGGGTTGGAAAATAAACTTGTTGGTCCAGCCTTCGTGCGGATTCAAAGTATTGGTGGTGCTTACGCTGCTTTCGATGGCGCGCATCACCGTAGTGCCAATGGCGCAAACGCGTTTCTTGGCAATGATAGACTCGTTCACAATGTCACAAGCTTCGCGCGAAATCATGAACTGCTCGCTGTCCATCTTGTGCTTGCTGAGGTCTTCTACTTCTACCGGACGAAAAGTTCCCAAGCCTACGTGCAAAGTGATGGTGGCGAAGTTCACGCCTTTGATTTCCATTCGCTTTACCAACTGCTTGCTGAAATGCAGGCCCGCTACCGGAGCGGCAACGGCTCCCTCATGCTTGGCAAAAATGGTCTGGTAGCGATCGGCATCTTCTGGTTCCACCTCGCGGTCAACGTACTTTGGAATTGGCGTTTCACCCAAATCTTTGAGCTTCTGACGAAACGCCTCGTAGCTGCCATCAAAAAGGAAGCGCAAGGTGCGGCCTCTGGAAGTGGTATTGTCAATTACCTCTGCCACCAGGCTATCATCATCACCGAAATACAATTTGTTGCCGATGCGAATTTTTCGTGCGGGGTCTACCAGCACATCCCACAAACGGCTTTCAGAGTTCAATTCACGAAGAAGAAAAACTTCAATCTTGGCCCCAGTTTTTTCTTTGTTGCCATACATGCGGGCAGGAAAAACCAAGGTGTCGTTCATGATCATCACATCGCCATCTTCAAAATAATCGAGGATGTCTTTGAACATGCGATGCTCAAACTTGCCCGTTTCGCGATTGACCACTAACAAACGACTTTCATCGCGATTAGGGGTTGGATACTGCGCGATCAGCTCTTTGGGCAGGTCGTACTGAAAGTGGGAGAGCTTCATTTTCATAGCTTACGGGCTTTGAATGGGTTGAGTAAAAAAGAGGGCAAAGGTACTCGTTCAGCACCCCCTTTGTCAAGTAAAGGTTTCAGCAAACTCTTCACCGCTTATTTGCGTTATCTTTTCGCTGTTAATAGATCATGTCAGAGCGCGATTTTTCTCCTCATTCTTCTGATCGTGAATTGCAAGAGGCCGGCTTGCAAGCATTTCGCACGCTCTTTTCCCAAATAGATCAAAAAGACCAACTGATTGAGGCGCGAATTCGCAGCGGGGCCAAAGGAGGCAGCTTACTTCCAGTAGAATTTAGTGTTCCTTTTCGCATCTGGCACCGCGAAAAGCTCAAGCTATTTGCCATTCAACATCGCGCGATGCTGTTGCCAGCCGATCAGTTCTTTGGCGAAATACCGCTCCAAGTGATTCGGGAAGTCAATCGTTTGGAAGTGCGGATGGGACAATCCATCAAAGGACTGGTATTCTTGGTGCCGGCAGCGGTGTTTGGTGGAAAGGGAAATGTGCACAGAGGGGCCAAGCTATTGGCGGCTTTACCGGATGGCCGCTGGGCAGAGCTTCACCAATGGGGAATGCCTTTTCATTGGGGGAGAAGGCGCTTGCTGTGGCCATTGCGCAATTTGGCGAACAGCATCGCCACCATTGTGGCATTTGCCTTTTTGGCCGCATTCATTCTGTTGCCTGAGCGCATCATTCTGGGTCCGGAAGATGGGTTCAGCTTTCCGCTTCGGGTGGTTTTCTTCTTCTATGTGTTACTCGGAACTTCTGGAATTGCCGTTTTGCACGGTTTCTCAAAAGTGAAACACTTTAGCGAAGAACTTTGGGAAAGCAGTTATTCAGAGATTCGGTCGCGATTGAACGCTTCCTGAGCTTCTTGCCATCTGTTCCCCCACGCTGAAGGAACTGTGGCATCAGTTACTTTCCAAGGGCCAATCGCCGTGCGTCTCAAGGCGGTAAGATGAGCGCCGTTCTGTAAGAGGCTTCCTAAGTCGCGCGCCAGCGATCGAATATAAGTTCCCTTGCTGCACTGCACTTCAAAATGCACCACAGCCTGTTCTTCTTCGTAGCGCAAAAGCGCAAAGCGATGGATGTTCACCGGGCGGGCTTTGATTTCTACGGCATCAACCGATCCTTTTCGGGCATGTTCGTAAAGGCGCTTTCCCTCCACCTTAAGGGCGGAATACACGGGTGGAATTTGTTCGATTTCTCCTGTCAGTTGGCCCATCGCCTCCAAAACCATTGACGCACTGAGATGATCTGTAGGCCAAGTGGCATCTATATCTGTTTCGAGGTCTGCACTCGGACGAGTAGCGCCGAGTTGAATGGTGCCGGTATAGACTTTGTCCAAGCCCATAAACTGCGCTATTTCTTTGGTCTTCTTGCCCGTGCAGATGATCAGCAAGCCAGAAGCCAAGGGGTCTAAGGTGCCCGCATGGCCCACCTTGATTTTCTTTAAACCCGTATACTTTTTCAGTCGCCAGCGCACATAGTTAACGGCCTGAAAGGATGTCCACTCTAAGGGTTTGTCAAGCAAAAGCATTTCCCCATCCACAAAATCTTGTGGAGAAGGAAAATCATTGAAAGCTAAGCTCACAAATAGAGGGCTGCGTAGGTGGTGATGGCGCCTACAATGAAACAGTAGATGGAAAAATAGATCAGCTTGCTTCTTCTCACCAAAGCAATCATCCACTTACACGCCAAAAGTCCGCTGAAGAAGGCTCCTAGAAAACCTACAGACAAGGTGGCAAAGCCCATATCGCTGTTGAGAACGGCTTCTCCACTAACCAAGTCTTTGAGATCGAGAATGAAGGCGCCAAGAATTAAAGGCACCACCATAAGGAAAGAGAACTGCGCTGCTTTTCCTCTATCAATTCCCAACAAGACCGAGGTAGAAATAGTGGCTCCTGATCTGGAAATACCCGGAAGGATGGCAATGGCTTGTGCAATGCCGATGATGAGGGCATTTACATTGCTTACTTCTTTTTCGGTTCGCTTGGCCTTGTCTGCCAAGAAGAGTAGCAATCCGGTGATGATCAGCATAGCGCCTACCAGCAAAAGCTGACCACTAAAGAGACTCTCAATTTCATCTTTGAACACCACGCCCACAAAGCCTGCGGGAATCATGCTGATGAAAATTTTTAGTGAGTAGCGACTTCCTTCATTCCATTTAAACTTGAAAAGTCCTTTGAAAATAGCGCCGATCTCTTTGCGAAAGATGACTACGGTACTCAAGGCGGTGGCGGCGTGCATCACCAAGGTGAACAAGAGGCTTTCGCCTGCTTCAGATTCAGCGCCAAAAAGAGCCTTCCCCAATTCGAGGTGGCCGCTGCTACTCACGGGCAAAAACTCTGTCAACCCCTGAATAATGCCCAACAAAAGGGCTTCCCAAATGCTCATGAAGGACGGGTCATAATGGCATAGAGCTCTACTGCAAAACCCGCCAACACCATCAAGGGCGCCAACACCAATCTGCGGTTGTTGAAGATGGCATCGTTGAACTCATTGGGATCGTCAGAACCGCCTCCTGCCATCAAAATATAGCCAATGGCGATGAGCACCAAACCGATGATCATAAACAGGTAGTTGCGCTTGCCAAAGATGAATGCTTGCTTCATGGGATCAATAGTAAAGTTGGTCTGTTTTGAGGCTGAGGTATCGCCGCACCGCAAAATACGTACATATCCAAGAGATGAACAGTCCGGTGAGCAATAGGGCAGCAAAGGTGATCAAATAGTGCAAGGGGTGGAGGATTTGTTGCAAATCGGGAAGTTGTTCAAACAGCAGCGACAACAATCCGCCCAACATAGCCGATGCCACAATGGCGCCCAGCAAACCATGCAGAAGTCCGCGCTGCAGAAAGGGACGGCGAATAAATCCGGGAGTGGCGCCCACCAATTGCATGGTTTTGATTAAAAAGCGTCTGCTGTAAATGGCCAATCGGATGCTGCTGTTGATCAAAGCGATGGAGATGAGCAAAAGCAAAGCGCTGCCGAACAGCAAGCCAATGCCTACCCTTCGGATGTTCTCGCTCATCAACTCCAACAAGGGCTTGTCGTACAGCACATCATCTACATATTCCAAGGCATCTAAATCGCGCTCAATGAGTACCAGCTGCGCAGGAGTAACATAGGCGGCATTCAACCGGAGGTCAAAAGCATCTTGCAGCGGATTGTACCCTAAAAACTGCACAAAATCTTCTTCTAGCTGATGGGCCAGCTCTTGGGCGGCCTCCTCTTTGGGAACAAACCGTACGCTTTTGACAAACCCGGTAAGTGCCAATTCTTTTTGCATGGTCATCCGATCGAGCTCGGGGATGTCTTCGCTCAAAATGACCTGAACGGCAAAGCGTTCCTTCACCATTTTGGCTACTTGCCCGGCATTGAGCAATAACAAACCCAGCACCCCCAAAAGGAAAAGTACCAGTGAAATAGACACTACCACCGATGCGTATGACGATCGGAGGCGGCGACGATTGAAGCGATCTGGTCGAGCGGCCATGCGGCGAAATTAGCGAAACCCTTTGCCCCAACGCATGCCAATGGGCCATCGTACTTTCGCCACTGACAAAGCCGCGTTAAAATAATGGACTACAATCCGCAGAATTTCGAGAAAAACTGGCAAAGAGAATGGACCAATGCCCAGCTTTTTCGCGCTGTAGAAGATCCCAATAAGCCGAAGTTTTACGTGCTTGACATGTTTCCTTACCCGTCAGGTGCTGGTTTGCATGTGGGGCATCCGCTGGGCTACATCGCTTCTGATATAGTAGCTCGCTTTAAACGGCACAAGGGTTATAGCGTTTTGCACCCCATGGGATATGATTCTTTCGGATTGCCCGCCGAGCAGTACGCCATCCAAACAGGAAGGCATCCGGCAGATACCACCAAAGAGAATGTGGCGCGCTACCGGGAACAACTCGACGGCATCGGCTTTAGTTTCGATTGGTCACGCGAAGTGCGTACCTCCGACCCAGCCTTTTATCGCTGGACCCAATGGATTTTCTTGCAACTATTTGATTCTTGGTATGATATCAGTCGCGATCAAGCGCGTCCCATTCAAGAGCTCATAACCTATTTGGATGCGCATGGCAGCAGCGGATTGAGAGCCGCTACAGATGCCAAAAAGAAGGTCTCCCGCGAAGAATGGCTGGCCTTTTCTGAACAGGAACAAGCGGCATTCTTGCAAGACTATCGCTTGGCGTATCGCTCTGAGGCTTTTGTGAATTGGTGCCCAGCCTTGGGAACGGTCTTGGCCAATGATGAGGTGAAAGACGGTTTTTCTGAGCGTGGCGGTCATCCGGTCATTCGCAAGAAGATGATGCAATGGAGCTTGCGCATTACCGCTTATGCAGACCGTCTTTTGAACGGATTGGAAACCATTGATTGGTCTGAGTCTTTGAAAGAGGCCCAGCGCAACTGGATTGGCCGTTCGGAGGGGGCACGCCTACACTTCCAGGTAAAAGACAGCGCTCTTTCAATAGAGGTTTTCAGCACGCGTCCCGATACCCTTTACGGAGCTACTTTCTTGGTATTGGCTCCTGAGCATAAATGGGTTCCAGATATTACCACTGATGCACAACGACAAGAGGTAGCAGAGTACTGCGAAGCTACCGCCCGCCGGTCTGAACGCGAACGCATGGCTGAGGTGAAACGGGTGAGCGGAGCCTTTACCGGTGCTTATGCCATTCATCCCCTCACCCAACAGTTGTTGCCCATCTGGATTGCCGATTACGTGCTGGCCGGATATGGTTCTGGGGCCGTAATGGCGGTTCCCGCCCATGATGCCCGCGATCACGCCTTTGCCAAGCACTTCGATCTGAAGATAATAGAAGTAGTAAGAGGAGGAAATCCCAAGGTGGAGGCCTATGAAGCCAAAGAAGGCCGCTTGGTGAATAGTCCGCTGATCGATGGGATGGAGGTGAAAGCGGGCATGAAGCGCATGATCGATGAACTCGAAAGAAGGGGGCTGGGAGAACGTCAAGTGCAATTTCGCTTGCGTGACGCCGCCTTCGGGAGACAGCGTTATTGGGGGGAACCCATTCCGGTTTATTTCGAGAATGGAGTGCCCAAAGCGGTGAAGGAAGAACACCTCCCACTCGAATTACCCGACGTAAGCAGCTTCTTGCCCACCGAAGATGGCGAACCTCCATTGGGACATGCTTCCCATTGGAATTATCATCCAGACAAAGGGCTTGTTCCCAATGGCGAAGGCTTTCCTCTTGAACTTACCACCATGCCCGGTTGGGCCGGCTCTAGTTGGTACTGGTTGCGCTATATGAGTCCGGGGGAGAATGGGCGCTTTGTAGCCCAACAAGCAGAAGACTATTGGCAACAGGTAGACCTTTACATGGGGGGCGCAGAACATGCCACCGGCCATTTGCTCTATGCCCGCTTCTGGCAAAAGTTCCTCAAAGACCTTCAGTGGGTACAGCAAGAGGAACCCTTTCAGAAGCTTATCAACCAAGGAATGATTCAAGGCAATAGCGCCCTGGTTTATCGTGTGGAAGGGGAAGACACCTATGTTTCTGCTGGCTTGAAGGAGCAGTATAAAACCACCGCCCTGCATGTGGATGTGAACTTGGTGCGCAATGGCGAGTTGGATATCGATAAACTACGCGCCTGGCGAGGCGATTTCAAAGAGGCCAATTTTATTCTGGAAGATGGGGTCTATCGGGTAGGAGAAGAGGTGGAGAAAATGTCGAAGCGTTGGCATAATGTCATCAATCCAGACGATGTAGTGGCCGAATACGGCGCCGACTGCCTCCGCATGTACGAGATGTTTCTCGGTCCTTTGGAACAGCACAAACCGTGGAATACCCAGGGCTTGAGTGGCGTTCAAGGGTTTTTGAGAAAACTATGGCGCTTGGCAGAAGGCGAGTGGTCTAATGAAGCGCCAAGTGCGGAAGAGCTCAAGGTGCTGCACAAGACCATCAAGAAGGTGACAGAAGATATTGAACAGTATGCCTTCAACACAGCGGTGAGCGCCTTTATGATTGGCGTCAATGAACTCACCACGCTCCGTTGTAACAAGCGTGCGGTGCTAGAACCTTTGCTGATTATTTTGTCGCCATTTGCCCCACATATTGCCGAAGAGTTGTGGTGCACCCACGGCAACTCTTTCAGCGTTACGCAACAAAGCTGGCCTGCATTTGATGAGGCCCACTTGGTAGAGTCAAGTGTTTTGTACCCCATCTCCTTCAATGGCAAGGTGCGCTTCAAACTAGAGCTTCCGGTTGATATGAACAAAGAGGAGGTGGCCCAAGCAGCCAGAGCCGACGAGCGTTTCGAGCGTTATACAGAAGGCAAGACACCGAAGAAAATCATTGTAGTGCCTGGCCGAATTGTGAATATTGTACTCTAATCCCAGCGTTTTGTAAAACGAGTGTAGTCTATATCTTAGCCTTTGTGCATATAGGTCTCGTTTTCGTTATTATGGGCATCATGATGGGCAGCTGGCGCACTTGGTACGGCTGGCGAAACATTTGGGAAGACATGACCGTGCTGATGAAATTCACCACTTTGTCTGTATGGGTAGCAG